>JBAZRW010000005.1 GCA_041662785.1 Bdellovibrionales bacterium
TCGATAGATCGAAAAACATCCACACTTCGGACAGTTTTTGTTGTGACACCTTCAAAAACTCCCTTTTCCTCAAATCTATCATAAACTTATACGAAATCTACCCACACCTTTTTGATCATTATGCCGCCGTTTGCATTTTCTGCACCATGAGGCAATAGAACACCGCCCGGAATCAACATCACGCTCATACCCCTTCTCCTTTTAAGTGTTTTTACCACTTTGCTTAGCAAGGGCATCAAAGGCAAGAAGATTTTCGATCAGCGCGGGGAAATCCTTAAACGCCACCATATTGGGGCCATCCGAGGGCGCATGATCGGGATCGGGATGCGTTTCGATAAAGACTGCCGCCACACCCACGGCCACCGCCGCACGCGCCAGAGCCGAGACAAAGCGGCGCTCGCCGCCGCTGCACTCGCCCTTGCCACCGGGTTGTTGCACCGAATGGGTCGCATCGAAAACGACGGGATAGCCCGTCTCGGCCATGATCGGCAGGCTGCGCATATCGGACACAAGTGTGTTGTAGCCAAAGCTCACGCCGCGCTCACACAGCATCAGGCGCTCATTGCCCGTAGAGGCAATCTTGGCGGCCACGTTCTTCATATCCCATGGCGCAAGAAACTGGCCCTTCTTCACGTTGATCGCGCGGCCTGTCTGCCCTGCGGCCAAAAGCAAATCCGTTTGACGACATAAGAAGGCAGGGATTTGCAGAACGTCCACGGCCTCGGCCACCCGAGCAACTTGCGCGATTTCATGAATATCGGTCAGAACGGGCAGCCCAGACGTCTCACGCACTTCGGCAAAAATCGGCAAGGATTCATCAAGTCCAATCCCGCGTTGCGTATTGATCGAGCTTCGGTTCGCCTTATCAAACGATGTTTTATAGATCATGCCGACATCGTACTTGCGGCCCAGCTCTGCAATCGCGGCGCTCATCTCCAGCGCTTGTTGGCGCGATTCCATCTGGCACGGCCCCGCGATAAACGTCAGCTTGCGATCATTCGCAATCGTCATCGAGCCGCCCTTGGGCAAAGCAATGTCAACAGATTTAGGCATGGAAGGCTCCTTCGCTTTCTTTTTTGGCGCGTGCGCGGTAGCTCAACCACCCCACGGGAATCATCACGAAATAGAGGGCTGACATCACCGACAGCGTCACCCACGTGTTGGTAAACAGGCCCGCAACAAGGAGGCAGACAGCCGCCATAATCGGCGCGACAAGAACGCGGGGCACGCGCCTTCCCTTCATCGCAAGGGTGGGAAGGCGGCTTACCATCAAGCCACCCGCAAGGATCATCCACACAGCAAGCAGCGCGGGCGCGGGGCGCATCGCCTCGCCGAACTCGTTGAACAAGAACAAGGGCAAAAGAACAAGCCCTGCCCCCGCCGGAGCCGGAACGCCCGTAAAATAGCCCTTTGTCCATTTGGGCGCGGTAAGGTCCTCTAGCATCGTGTTAAACCGCGCAAGGCGAAGGGCCGAGCAAGCGGCAAAGACCAGCGCCGCCGTCCATCCAAACGCGCCACCGCCCGATGACAGATTCCACAGATACAAAACAAGCGCAGGCGCAACGCCAAAGCTGGTTAGGTCGGCAAGCGAGTCAAGCTCGGCCCCAAACTTGGAGGTTGTGCCCAGCATCCGCGCCACGCGACCATCCAGAATATCGAAGACAGAGGCGATCACAATGGCCAGTGCGGCAATGTCCCACCGCTCTTGCATCGCAAAACGAACCGCCGTCAGCCCCCCAAAGAAGGACACCATCGTGAGCATGTTGGGCAAAAGACGCGATAAAGGATATTCTTTCATGGTCATAAACCCTTTTTTGTTGACCTTAAAATTAGCGCACTTCGCCAACGCGACGAGGCTCCTCGCTTGTCATATCGGCCAGAATCGTCTCGCCACCCAAAACGCGCTGTCCCACGCAAACGAGCGGTTTGATGCCCATAGGCAAATAAACATCTGTGCGGCTGCCAAAGCGGATCAATCCAAAGCGCTCGCCCGCCTGCAACTTTTGCGATGGAACAACACTGCACAAAATGCGCCGCGCGATAAGCCCCGCGATTTGCACAACACCCATTTTTTGTCCAGCATAGGGATGCTCGCCACTCATGGTGATCGCCAGCGCGTTGCGCTCGTTATCGACGCTCGCCTTATCCAGCGAGGCATTCACGAACTTGCCCGCACGGTAGCCAATATAGGCCACCTCGCCATCGACAGGCGAGCGGTTCACATGCACATCGAACACGTTGAGAAAAATACTGATGCGCGTGCGCGGTTCCTCACCAAGGCCCAAATCCGCTTCAGGCACGACGTCAGCAATCAGGCACACACGCCCGTCTGCAGGGCTGACGACAAGGCCAGAACGCACAGGCGTCACGCGGGCAGGATCGCGGAAGAAATAGACAACCCAGCCCAAAAGAATAAGGCCGACCATCAAGGTCACACCCCCAAAAAGGGATAAGAAAACAGCTATAAGCGCAGCGATGCCGATAAAAGGCCAACCCGCCGGATGAATAAAAGATAGAAAGCCGTTGTTTTTCATAGAAATCCCCTAGCTGTTAGAAGCGGCATAGACTAGCAGAATTCGGACTTGTTTGAAAAGGACTGAAATGGAAGAAAAAACACAAGATTCCGAATCGCCTAACGAGCAAGGACTTTTGCCGGAACAATTCCTCCGCCCCAACGCGCAGGATGGACGGCATAAAAACGCTCAAGCCCAAAGTCACGGATTATTTCCTGCTTGCGGCGTTCTTGGACGGGGGTAAGGACAGGAAGATCACCAGCAGAAGTCACAAGGGCACGCTCGGTTTGATAAAAGCGCAACCTATCCACAAAATCCTGCCACGCCGGTGCAGGCGTGACCATTTCTTGTTCGGCGCGACGGAAGGTCATGGAAAGCTCGCTCAGACAGGCAAGGTTGTAGGCTTCGTCGGGATGCACGTCGTTATACATCTGCCGAACAGCCTTCATATCCATTTTATTGAAAACCTCGATAGATGGATTGGCAACCAACGTTGGCAGTTCATAACGCCGAAACACTTTACTTTTCGATGCGCCGCAAATCGCTGTTGCGACTTCACGGAACGGCAGACCGGCAAACAACTTTGATACGCCACCCCAAACAGTTATGTAAGAAGCATTAAGAATTTCTTTGAGAATATAGGGTTTAGATGGCCATCAACAAAAGGCGCATAAACGGCTTCAAAATAAGGGAACAGATTCTTTGTCTCAAGCCACGTCCCAGCTCGCGTATGATTAATACGCGTTCCGCGCAGACGCAAAGCCATGCCTTCGGAACGGGTGTTGTTATCAGCAAAGTGGTGGCCTTTATAATCAACGTTCAATTCTTGATAAACTTTATCCCATGACCCTGAATAGATAATGCCAAGCGGCAAATGCGCCATGGCACGGGCAAGACCTGCGCGAAGAACAATCCTGACAACGCGGTCACGATAGGCGGCTGCAAAAAGGCCAGCTTTCGGCATCGTACGCTCCTGCTTTAAAAAGAAGTGACGATTAACCGAGAGCCGCTGCTCTGATAAGCTGCCTAATCCTAATATGATACTGCCCTTCGACCTCTAAAGGCATAAAACGAAGATCGGTGCGAATATCATTCGTCTATTTCTGGGTCAGGATGTCCATCGAAGAAAGGGATGACGTCCTTAATATCCCATTTGCCTGTAGCATCGATAAGACCGGCAACATCCTTCGTGCCCAAAAGATCACCTATTGGAAAATCTTTCCTTAGCTTCATAACGCCATAATGACCGATTGTGGCATACTCTTTGCCTTCAAACTTTGTCGGATCAGAAAGAGAGTCGACATAATATAATTGTCCGTCAGGGTTTCCTTTTTCGCGCACGATCATGCCGCGTCCGCCATACTCCATGATTGAGGCATGTTCTTTGTCTCTACAAGTGCTCAGGCACTCGTATTTGCGCTCTTTTTTGTTGACGGGCACTTTGTCAATCCATTGCTTTGCCAATGTGACAACGTGGCTAAGGCCATTGGCAATGTTAATTTTCCTGCTCATGATACATCCCCTTTCAATACCTTGTCAAAATGCTTTCATCTTTTGTTAACTAATGACGATGGCCTTCTCAGCTAAAGCCTAGCAAAAGAACGTAAACGAACCGTAACGAAGCGCGGATTTAGGTCGTAAAATTATTAAAATTCCCCTCCCAATTTTAAAGACCTGTTAAAGTTTATTGCTTAAAATGCCATGACACCTCATCTTTTTGGTCACAGTCCCTCACAATGTCCAGCCTTGACCCCTCCACCGCATATGGTCGCCCTCTTGCCTCATTGGGGGTCTTGTCCTCTATGACGGAGTCTAACGATTCGAATTCGAAAAAATGCGTATCGCTTATTGCCGATACAGACCAATTTATTCGACAAGTCATTGTCCCTCACGTCAGCAATCTAAGTTTTGAAGTCGATGGCGTCCTATATAACGCTCGTCATGTTCCGAACGGCGCAACCGCGCAGCTTGTTATTTGGGGCACGCTGGGGTTCTTGCCCTACTCCGTGACATCGGTGGAAAAAAGGGAGAATCTTATTACCCTTTTAGAAGGCACACGCGCCCTGCCCGTCGTGACTTTTGGCATTGATCGCGAAATGAAGATTATCGTCAGCGGAACCTACACCATTCCTACCCCGCCAACACCGACCTATCTTTTTCATCCCCTCACGCAGTTTTTGCAGGAATCAAGGGCTTTTACCCGTCTTATTGGCTCTTTTCTATAATTCTGGTGACGACCTGTTAAGAAATGACAGGCTATAATGTCCATTGGAAAACCCCAAGCAGGACAAGACATTGACCATAGAATCCGTTTGCGTTTACTGCGGTTCGTCGAACCACGTTGACGCTGTTTACAAAGAAGCCGCCCATGCTATTGGAACGGCCTTGGCCCAAAACAACCTGCGCCTTATTTACGGTGGAGGGCATGTCGGCCTTATGGGGATCATCGCCGATTCCGTCTTGGCCTCTGGCGGCGAAGTCACGGGCATCATCCCCGAACATATCCGCGCCCATGAAATGCAGCATACCGGCCTGACGGAACTCATCGTCGTTGATGACATGCACACACGCAAGAACATGATGGCCGAGAAAGCCGATGCTTTTGTTGTTTTACCCGGTGGCTTTGGCACACTGGATGAAGCGTTTGAGATTCTGACATGGAAACAATTGGGGCTTCACACCAAGCCCGTCGTGTTTTTTGACGTCAATGGTTTCTGGCAGCCTGCTTTTCAACTCATCAATCATCTGGTGGACAAAAAATTCGCCATGCCTGACAACCTGCTTATTTTTAAGCCCGTGACAACGGTCGAAGCCATGCTTGAGGCGCTTAACACCCCCGCGACCTTTAGCTGTAATCCCGAAGAAAAGTGGGGACGGTAGAACCGTCCTAGACTCGGCTCAGCTCAGTCCCTTTTGCCCCATCGCCAGAAACTTGGCATGGCGGCGCTCTAGTAGCGTTTTCCCATCATAGCCCATCAGGACGCTCATCTCATGCGCGATGGCCTTGCTCACGGCATCAAAAACGACTTGAGGCTGGCGATGCGCGCCGCCCAAAGGCTCGGGGATAATCTGGTCAATCACGCCAAGCTGCAATAAATCCTGCGCCGTCAGACGCAGGGCGGCGGCAGCTTCGCCCGCCTGATCGCGGCTGCGCCACAAAATCGACGCACACCCTTCGGGAGAAATAACAGAGTAAATAGCATGCTCCATCATCATCACATGGTCGCCCGCCGCAATGGCAATCGCGCCGCCTGATCCGCCCTCACCGATCACAACCGTGATCAAGGGAACCTCAACACTAAGGCAAACCTCAATGGAACGAGCAATCGCCTCGGCCTGCCCCCGTGCCTCGGCCTCAACGCCCGGAAAAGCGCCTGCCGTATCCACAAAGGTCACAATCGGCAAGTTGAACCGCTCGGCAAGATGCATAAGGCGCTGAGCCTTACGATAACCTTCCGGCTTGGCCATGCCAAAGTTGTGACGGATGCGGCTTTCCGTATCGTGTCCGCGTTCCTGTCCAATGATCACGCAGGCCTGCCCCGCGATGCGGCCAAGACCGCCGATGATCGCCTGATCCTCGGCAAAAGCGCGGTCGCCCGCCAGCGCGGTAAAATCGGTCACCATCGCGCCAATATAGTCAAGGCAATGGGGTCTGTCGGGATGCCGCGCCACCTGCACCTTTTGTGCAGGGGTCAAGCGTCCATAGAGGCCGCGCAGCTGCTTTTCGACCTTGGTTTGAAGGCGAGCAACCTCATCGACAATATTCACTTGGCCGTCATCCGACAGATGGCGAAGCTCTTCGATCTTGGCTTCCATCTCTGCGACAGGTTTTTCAAACTCTAGCACTTGCATCAAAACCAACCTTGCTGTTACTGAAACTTCCTTGAACCTACCACGGTCACGCACTTAAAGGCAAATAAGAGAATGGAGCCCTATCCATTTAAAACAAAAGAATAATTAATGGCATCGACCGCTTTCCCTTGCCGCTGGTAATAGCGCGGACGGAAGCCAAAGGGCATAAACCCCGCGCCCTCATAAAGACGGCGCGCCGCCATATTATCACAAGCCACATCCAGAAAAACCATGCCCACCGCTTGCGCAGCCAGAATATGGCCTATCATCTGCCGCCCCAACCCCGCCCGCCGATGGGAAGGATGAACGCCGATGGTTAGAATTTCCGTTTCATCCCCGCTTGTCTGGACAAGGTAAAAAGCGACCATCGTCTCCCCCTCAAACCAGCCATGCCCCTTCGTTGTGGGCAGGGAAAGGCTTCCCTTAATCTGCTCTTCGCTCCACGCTTCCTCGCCAAAGCAAAGGGCGTCCAGCGCTGCAAGCACCGGAACATCCCCGTCAACTAGAGCGCGAGAATTCCCCATATCAAACCGTCCCCTCACACCGTTTGACCGTCACATCGGGGGGCCGCAGATAAAAGGGACGCGGCAAAAAGGCGGGATCACCCTCGCCCGCTTCTGCGGCCAATCGGGCGCAGGTGATAGCCTCAACCTCACTGCTGCGCGGCAGAAAGCGCGAAGCTTCCACGCCCGCCCCCGCTAACGCAAGAGCGCCATCGCCCGCAATCATCAAGGAACGGTCGTGAGCCAGTTTAGCGGCAATCTCATCAGCGGTCAGTAACGCTGGCTCTAGCGGCAACGCATTAGCCGGATAAAGGCAGCAATACAATTCGCGCCGACGCGATTCCAAAACAACCAACAGGGCCTTTGAAAAAGTTTTATTCTGTTCCCTGTAAAGCGCGAAGCGATCTACGCCCAGAACCGGCTTACCCGCCGCAAAGCCAATCCCTTGCGCTGTTGCAAGGCCTATCCTAAGCCCCGTAAAACTGCCCGGCCCACGCGTCACGGCGATGCGGTCAAGGTCGGCATAGGTTATGCCCGCCTGCGTCATGACCGTCTGAACCATCGGTATCAGCCGCGCATCCTGCCCACGCTCCATCTCTTCGATGGCTTGCGCGGCCACGGCTCCATCGTGCCATAGGCACACGCTGCACAAGGCGCTGGCACAATCGAGGGATAGAATTCTCATTGCGCCGCTGCCCCACTGGGACATGTATAAGCGGGGTAAGATTCCAGCTTCACCAAAGAGCCTTCGATGGTAAAATCAGCATAGTCAATGCTGATCGATCGGGCGATGCCGTTGGGCTGCATGAGCATTGCCATTTCATAGTCCGGCTCACTGTCCGGCCTATCCGGTTTATAAAAAGCGAGGCGCATGGGCCAAGCCTGCTCCGTCAACAAAGGATTGCCCTTAAGCTCGGCCACGATGGTCGCCTCATCCCTACGCTCAAGGCGCGGGCCAATAAAGGCGCTGATATCAACAATGCCTTCCACATCCGCCCCATCAAAAACGCGCTGGGAGAACATCTTCTCGCCCGCCTGCGCCTTTTGTAAAATCATCAACGTGTGCGCAGCGGGAAAAACAACATCCCCGTTAATCGCAATATCCTTTTTATCCATCGGCACAGAATAATGCGCGACACCCTTTCTTTTTTCGTCTAGCTTGACGCGCCCCCGAAAGGCCTCATCCTCCTCACCGCCGACCAAGCGCTTAACCTGAAACTCAAACGAGCGTCCGTCTTTAGACTCCCATGTTGCGGCGGGACTAACGATGTCAGAGGCCTCTCCCTCGGCATAAGAAATATGCAGTTGCATCGTCTGCTGGACGGCCCATCCATCGCAGGTGTCTTGCCAATCAAACGCCATCATGCCGTCAATAGCCGCGACACCGTTGCTCGCCTTGGTTTTTCCAAGCCTCATCTTATACAGCGCCTTATGCGGCACAACAGAAGGAGCCACAACAGACGCCAAAGGCGCAACCGCCCCCGCGCCAGCCTTCTCCTGCGCAACGCAGGGAACAGCCAACGAAAGCCAAAAAGCGATCAAGAAAAGAAACCGTGTCATCATGGGGGCACAGCCTATCACGATTATCAGGGGCGCATATATGAAGAAAATAAGACGCGGGCGGCAAAAAATGCCTGCAGCCTTCGTATCTTGCGCGCCATAAGGCTGATCCGCACCGCAAAGGCATTGCGCCGTATCGGCAATGTTTCTTTTATAATCATCGCGTTAGTTGATCACCCCTCTGTTTGGCCTGAGTTTTGCACAGCCTGTGGATAAGACATAACCAATGGAGATTTTCGATGAGAACCCTGTCAACAGCCACACAAAGAACTCTTCGCCCCTCTATCCCCCTCACCTTTCCCACAAAGCTGCAACCAGCCCTTGTGCCAACGGCATCAATCGATATTGAGGAAGCCCTCCTCTTGATCCAAACGCAGCAAGAGCGCATTCGCCAGCTTGAAACGCTTGCCATGACGGATGAGTTGACGGGCCTTATGAACCGACGCGCCTTAATGATGGCTCTGCGGCGCGAGCTATCCGCCGCGCGACGCAATAAAAAGAATGTCGGTTTGCTGATCCTGATCGATCTGGATGGCTTCAAACAAATCAACGATCTTCATGGTCATCCTATTGGCGATGTCTATCTGCAAACGGCGGCTTCCGTTCTCCTTACCGAGGTGCGCAGCACGGATTATGTCGCACGGCTGGGCGGCGATGAGTTCGCCGTTTTGCTAACGCAACTGACCCCCCGCGATGCGGCGCAGCGTCTTGACCTTTTGGAAAAAGCGTTCAACAAACGCGTGATGCACCACCGCGAACACAGTCTGCCGCTCTGTGGCAGCTTTGGCTTTGCGCTTGTTTGCGAAACAGAGTCGGCAGAGTCGCTGATGATCGCCGCGGACATGAAGCTCTACAGCAGCAAGGCGCGGCGGAAAATGGGCATGGCCTAAAAAAAGCGCGTCCTACCCCACAAGGTGCTGGGCCATTTGCCCAAGGGACTCATAGAGGTGGAAGCTCCATAACGTGGCCGCGTAAGCGATAGCAATAAAAACGCCATCGCGTTGCAGCAACCCAATCGTCAAAAAAACCATGCCAAGGCTGGGCGGCAAATTGATAAACGGAACGGGGATCGCCACCATTAACGCCAAGCATAGCGCCACCAGAGAATGCACGCGCATCATAAGGCTCGACGTCAAAAAACAAAGGCGCGGTTTAATTCTCGGCTCAATCTTTTCAAGGCCCACGACGGCCAGATGAAGCCCACGGCGCAAAAGGGTTGAGCGAATCTTACGCAGGCGGACAAAGGCAGGAAAGATTGGGGCGCGCTGTCCCAAAAGCATTTGCACCGACAAGATGACCATCGGAAGTCCGAAGACAATCGAAAGGCCGGGCAACATAAAAATAAAAATGTTCAGACAGGCAAGGATAAGCAGCAGAAAAATAAAACCATGCACACCAAGAAAAGACAGAAGGCGCGCAACCGTCATATCCTCCCCCTCAGGCAAGGTCTGTTCAAGATGACGGACAAGGGAGGAAACGGTATCTGGCTTAGATGTCGTTTCGTCGGGTTCTTCCATAAAAAGGCCCTAGGCTGTCTTGGCTATTTTTAAAGAGGGTAAATCCTCAATGATTTTGTCAAGAAGCGCCGATGTCTCCGCCCCGCCAGCCATGGTGTTCAGCTTGCCGCGCGCTTCGCTTAACGCTTCGTCAATGATATAGGCGCGCACCTCGGCCAGAGCATCCTCATGTGCCAAACGAATACGGTCAACAACAATTTTCTCGTGACGCTCTAACATCAAACGCAAATCATCCTGAGCCTCGCTCCGCAACCGATTGGCGTCTTCGCGCGCTTGTTCGACAATACGTTCAGCCTCCATCACGGCATCGCGCTCACGGCTTCTGTAATCCTGAAGGGTCGCTTCAGCTTCGGCATGAAGCCGCTTGGCTTCGTCAAGATCAAAGCGAACCTTGGCAATCTCGCCATCAAGCCAACTAAGAAGAGGCCCGCGGATCGATTTCATGGCAACAGCCAAGAACGCGACAACCGCCACAGCGTACCAGAATGTTGTGTTATTGAGAAAGGATGATGTTTCGTGCATTACGCCCTCCCTTTATCGGGCGATGGACTGATTCCAGCCTCCATCAGCTTGGTCACAACCAAATGGACAAGATCATTGATATGCTCCTGTGTTTCTTTCAGCGCTTCTTGTTTGGCCTGCGCGATGTTTTCTTGGGCCACAATCATGCGATGGCGAAGCTCTTGCTCCAGCTGATCGCTTTGAGCCGCCGCCTCATGCGAGGCGGCCACAACGATGGCGCTAACTGTATCTTGAGCCTTGCGGCGAGCGTCATGAATATCCTCTTCATACGCCCTGACAACCTCGGCAGCTTGCTCACTCACCAAACGCGCGGCTTCCAAATCGATGGTCAAAAGACGCTTTCTTTTGTCAATCGTCTTACGAATACCCGGAATGCCAAAGACCGTCATCAGCACAAAAAGAACAAGAAAAGACGACACCATCCAAAAAAGCACACCGGGATAAAGCGCGACGTCCAGTTGCGGCAAGGTCTTAGACCCTTGCTCTTCGGCTATAGCCGGAGAAGCCCATACAAGAAGACCCCATAAGGCCGCAACAGGAACGTCAATACGCTTCATAATCGTACTTTTCTATCAGATGTTTCGCGGGACGCCTTAAACGACAAAAATCAACAAAGCCGCGACAACGAAGCTCATCAGCAAAACAAGCTCGGTACCGGCAAAACCGATAAAGCCTACCATACGCAACTTGGCATCAGCCGAAGGATTGCGGGCGATGGCACTCAGCCACGATGAAAACACCGTGGAAATACCGTAACCAGCGCCGATACCGCCGCCCAGCATCGTAAGACCAACACCGATGTATTTCAGATCAGAACCTTCCATAACGAACTCCTTTAACTGACTTGGGTTTAGGATTAGACGAAATCTCAGTTACCTGCTTAATGCATCTCTAGCGCATCACGCAAATAAACCGAACTTAAAACCGTGAAAATGTAGGCTTGAAGAAGCGCGACAAACACTTCAAAGCCCACAATAGCCACGTTCAAGAGCAAGGGCAAGACACCAACGCTTGCAACCCAACCGGAGGTCGCAATAGCCGCCGTCATGCCTGCAAAAACTTTAAGTAGAATATGACCCGCCAACATGTTGGCAAAAAGACGAAGGGAGAGGCTGAAGGGTCTGATAAAGAAAGACACCATCTCAATCGGAAAAATAACAGGGGCTAAAAACCCAGGAACGCCCGATGGTAAAAAGACATGGAGGAAGTGAAACCCATGTTTGACAAAACCCGTAGTCAAAACAACGGCAATCACAGCAAGCGCCAGACAAAGGTTGGCTACAAGTTGACTCGTTACCGTATAAAAGCCAGGCACAAGCCCCAGAATGTTACTCATCGCGATAAACAGGAAGATCGTGAAAAGGAACGGCAGGAAAGGCCTGCCTTTCGGCCCCGCGCTTTCCAGCAAAATGCCATCGACCATATTATAAATCATTTCGACCAAAACCTGCCAGCGACCAGGAATGACATTACGGCGCATCATCGGCAAAAGCACAAGCAGCGTGCCGCAAACAACGGCCAGCACAGCGCCTAAAGAAAAATTAGTGAATGTAATCGCGTGGCCGCCCAACTCAAAAAGCGGCGCGGTCAGATCATGAACCTCAAACTGTTCAATAGGCGAATGCATACCCATACGTAAAACCCCTATTCCTTGCGTCCTTCATCGTCGTCTGTCTTCTTAGACAAAAAGCGAAGGATCGTCCAGAACCCAAAAACAAAACCAACAACCAAAAGCGCGAGCATCAACCAAGGCGCCGTATCCAAGCGTCGATCCAAATACCACCCCAAAGCCCCCGACAAAACGATCCCAGCGACAAAGTCCGATCCGACCCGTATCATCTGCGCCGCTTGGGTGTGAGCCTTCGCCCCTTCAGAGACCCTCCCGCTTTGCATGGGATTCGCCACCTTTTGCGCCTGATCAATCCGCTTAGCCAAGGATTCTAGCCTGCCGCGATCACTATCGTTGACCATAGACCTAATCCTTCACGAACGGAGAAATCCGCCGCAAAGTAGGAGGCCTGACCGCCTAAGTCAAGCGGGCATTATAAGGGTCCCCGCATCATAGGGCCATCACCGTCCAGCGGTGTGATTTCTATGCGAATCTTGCTGCTTTTATAACACCCGCAGCATACTGGCGACAAGCGGGTGACGAACGATATCTTGATCCGTTAGTTGGACGACGGAAACGCCCTCGACAACGGATAATTTCTGCGCGATGTCGGCCAAGCCCGAAAGCCCGCCCAAAAGGTCGCTTTGGTCGGGATCGCCCGTTAAAACCATTGTGGAATGCCATCCAAGGCGCGTGAGGAGCATCTTAATCTGCACATAAGTGCAGTTTTGAGCCTCATCAATCACCACAAAGGCATTGTTAAGGGTGCGCCCCCGCATAAAGCCGATAGGCGCGATTTCGATAATTCCATCCATAAGGGATTGTTTAAGCTTCTTAACGCCAAGCCTGTCATTCAAGGCATCATACAGGGGCCTAAGGTAAGGAGCCATCTTCTCCTGCAAATCGCCTGGTAAAAAGCCCAAATGCTCGCCCGATTCGACGGCGGGGCGGGAGAGAATGATTCGATCTACCTTCCCCGTCTCAAGCGCCTCAACCGCTGCGCTGATCGCCAGATAGGTCTTGCCCGTTCCGGCAGGCCCAACAGCCACCACAAGGTTATCCTTAGCCATAGCCTCAATCAAAGCCGCCTGATGCTCGTTTTGGGGGCGCACCTTACGCACATATTTCTGTTCGCGGCGGCTGGTGATGGGACTGCCGATGGGATCCCAGCCCTCTTGCTCGGCACGAGCAAACTCAGGAATATCGCGCCGCTCGCGCCCGCTTCTTTCATGACGGAATTCTTTTTCTTCCTGACGCGAACGCCGTTTGGTCATAAAGCCTCCCTTCTATGTGTGGCTCAACGCCATAATTTAAAAAGAGAAAAAACGATTCGCACGCCAAGCTATGTTCAGGCCGCTTCGGTTAACAACTCCCTAAAACCCTATGGTTAATGCCCCTTTGGATACGATTTAAAAAGCCCTTCTTGACAAGCTAGCCGCAAAACCTTAGGTTGCGCGCTCTTTAGATATTCTTTTGCTATAGGATCAAGACCATGAAAGTCACCAACTCTCTTAAAGCCCTTAAAAAGCGCGATGCCGCCTGTAAAGTCGTGAAGCGCAAAGGCCGCGTTTATGTTATCAACAAAGTGAACCCACGCTATAAGGCGCGTCAGGGATAATTTTTCTGATAAGACGATTCAAAAAGGCGCGGATTCCGCGCCTTTTTTTGTTGTTCCAACAGATTCCAATTGAGCCTACCCCTGCCCCGCTTCATCGATCACGGCGATACGCAGCACGTTCGTCGTGCCGGACGTGCCAAAGGGAACGCCAGCGGTGATGACCACGCGATCATACAGCTTGGCAAGGCCATCCCCGCGCACGATTTTAACCGCCGTGCTGATAACCTCGGTAAGGCCCGTCACCTCAGGCGTATGGGCGGCATGAACGCCATAGGAAAGAACCAACCGCCGCGCCGTCGCCAACTGTGAGGTCAGCCCCAAAATAGGCACGTTAGGCCGCTCACGCGCAGCGCGCAATGTTGTCGATCCCGAAGTCGTAAAAGTAACAATCGCGACAGCGCCAATCGTCTCGGCCACTTGCCGCGCCGCTGCCGTGATCGCATCGGCCCCCGTGCTGAGTAAACCCACCTTCCCCATCAACAAGCCATCCTGCTCTATCGCATCGGCCTGCGTATGTTGAATGATCCGATCCATGATCATGACCGCCTCAAGCGGGTATTGCCCGCTGGCCGTTTCCGCCGACAACATCACGGCATCCGCGCCGTCATAGACGGCGGTGGCCACATCGGACGCTTCCGCCCGCGTCGGGGTTGGCGCAGTGATCATAGACTCCAGCATTTGCGTCGCGACAATCACGGGCTTACCGAACTTGCGCGCTTCACGAATGATGCGCTTTTGCGTGCGCGGCACGTCCTCAGGCGGCATTTCAACGCCCAAATCGCCACGCGCCACCATCACGCCATCGGCACGTTCTAAAATCGGGATCAAGCTTTGAATAGCCATGGGCTTTTCCAGCTTGGCCAGAATGGCCGCGCGATTGCCAATCAGCTGCCGCGCTTCCATCACGTCTTCCGGCCTTTGCACAAAGGATAAAGCAATCCAGTCCGCGCCCAAATCCAAGGCAATCTCTAAATCGCGGCGATCCTTTTCCGTCAAAACAGAGGCCGGAATAACCGAATCCGGCACATTGACGCCCTTGCGGTCAGAGAGCTTGTCTCCCACTTCGACAATCGTTTGGACATACCCCTCACCCGCTTCTGTCACGCGCAAGCGAACCTTGCCATCGTCCAGCAAAAGAATGCTGCCATCCTTTAGCGCCGTAAAAATCTCGGGATGAGGCATCTGCACGCGCGTTTCATCACCCGCCGTCGCGTCCAGATCCAGCCGGAACGCCTGCCCCGCCTTAATGGCGATAGAACCGTCCTTAAAGACCCCAAGGCGATGCTTGGGCCCTTGCAAATCCGCCAGCACTGCGATGGGACGGCCAACCTCGGCCTCGACCGCGCGGATGGCGTCCATGCGCGCCTTATGATCCGCCGCCGTGCCATGACTAAAGTTCAAGCGAAAGACATCGGCTCCCGCGTCATACAAAGCGCGGATCATTTCCTTGGTGGACGAGGTTGGCCCCAAGGTCGCGACGATTTTCGTTTGGCGCAAACGGTGACGAAGCAAAGGCGGGGGCGTGGTCATAGATTAATTCCCTTTTCAGTAACAAAAAAAGTGGCAAGCGGAAGGCTCGATCACCTTACCCCCGCATTGCGTAAAGCAGGTGTCATATACAGCCTGACATTCGTGGCGACACTCTTCGGCAACGCAGCGCTCAGGCCTTTCAAAGTCACGCGGGCGAAGCTCCACAGGCTGCTTGGTCTTGAACTGTTCAACCGTATAGGCCTCATAGTCCTTAATCGCTTGCGCTTGCATAACGTTCGTGCAGCCGCGTTCCTTGAGACCACACGACTCATGGCAGTGATCCTGCGCCTCACGGCACTGAAAAGAGCAAAGCCGCCCCCCTGGATTCGCCGGAAGCGTATAACGGGTGGGCAGTTTTCCACTCCCCTCTCCCCCGCCGGAACAGGCCGACAGCAAAAGGATCAAGGATAAATAAAAGGATAGGCGCAAACGCATGGTTAATTCATACGGCTTCTTGAAAGTGAAGACAAGAGCTTAAAGGAGGGATGACAAGACCAAAAAGGTGATGTATGTAGGTCTCCATGACGCGCAAGCAGCGTCCATCCCAAGGCCCCTATAGCTCAGCTGGTAGAGCAACTGATTTGTAATCAGTAGGTCACGTGTTCGAATCATGTTGGGGGCACCATAACTTAAAACTAAGCCTCACCTTGGCCATAATTCCCGATTATGATGCGTTATGGTTGGTTTTTCCCAAAAAACAAAGATTGGTTTTGCGGCACTGGCGCTTAGCGTGTTTGTCATCATTGTCGCGGTGGTGTTGTCATGGCGGCCTTTGCTTGAGACCCAAATAAAGAACGCGCTTGAAGAGCGCGGTTTTGAAAATGTTCAACTGACGCTTTCAAATGAAGAGCAGGACAGCCTTTCTTTTAAAGACGTGCAGCTTGGTGCGCCCGTGCCGCTTAGCGCAGAAAACATAACCGTAACCTATGCGCCGCTTGATCTTCTCGCGGGAAAAACGGGGACATGGCAGGTCAAGAACCTTCAAATTAGAAACGACGCTTTCCCCCTCCCCGCTTTGAATGGCAAGGGAACGATTTTTGCGCAATCAGACCATGTGGCGATTCAAGGCCAGTTCGAAAGCGCTGATCACGCCTATAAGCTTCGTTTTCAAACGGATTATTCTTTCCGCGATCCCAATAAGCGAGAGCTTACGATCCTTTCCGCCGTGATGCCGTGGAACGGTGGGACGGTAGCAACACAAAACGTGAAAATCCTGCTTGAAGACCGACAAGTTTTGGACGTGAAACTGAATCTTGAGCGCGTTTCGGCGGATGCACTTTTGAAACAATTGACGGGCCAGAAAGCCTCCGCCACGGGCACAATCTCTGGCACGCTTCCCGTAACCATCGACAAAGACGGAACCATCGCCGTTCATGAAGGCACTTTGCAGGCACAAGAGCCCGGCATCATAACCCTGTCGCCCGATGTTATCCCAGGCGACAATCCACAGGTTGATTTTGTGCGCAACGTGATGAAAGACCTTCACTACACGCTTTTTTCCGTGCGTCTGGATAGTGATAAAAACAACAGGCTTTCGGTACTGATGACGCTCCATGGAAACAATCCCGCCGTTCAAAACGGTCGAGCCGTCGAATTAAATGTGCATTTGACCGGCGATATGCTAAATTTCGTGCAGCAAAATCTTATCTGGCTATCTGATCCCCAAAAACTTCTGGAGCGAGGCCAAAATGAAAACAAGTAGATTGATAATAGCCCTCCCGTTCTTGCTGGCGACCATAATCGCCTGTACGCCAACCGTTCAGCTGCAAGCGCCGGACAAACCGATTGAGATCAACCTGAACGTCAATATCGAGCAGCATATCAAAGTCGAGATCCAAAAAGATGTGCAACAAGCCATCGCCAAGAACCCAAACGTCTTTTAACAGGAGGCTCCCATGAAATCACGCCTTGCAACTTTACTTATCCTTCTTGGCCTTCTGACGGCCACGCCCGCGCTCGCGCTTGATCTACACAGCGCCCGCTCCACCGGTTTGGTGGGCGAGAAAGCGGACGGCTACGCGCAGGCCTTAAAAGCCACGCCGGAGGTCCAAGCCCTTGTGGCCGATGTCAACGCCAAACGGCAGCAGGAATATGCCCGCATCTCTAAGGAAAACGGCCAACCCACCAGCGTGGTGGCAAAGCTGGCGGCGCAGCAAATTATCACCAACCTCGGCGCCGGAGCCTCCTACCAAACCCCCAGCGGCGAGTGGAAGAAGAAGTAAAGCGAAGACCCAACGAAAAGCCTTTCACTGTTTTCTAAGCAGGCCTTACGTTTTCCTTAGCTAAGGCGCCACACACCATATTGTATATTTATAAGGCGACGACCAAAATAAAGGTTGAATGCATAGACAACACAACATTTTGGAGACGACAATGAAAACAGCTTTAAAAATAGGCAGCATGGCGATGGCCTCTTTCATCCTCTTCGGCTGTATGCACGATGAAGTTTCATCACTGCCCCCCGGAAAATATCAGCAAAGCTCACGCTCTACAGATTCAGTGGGAACGGAAAGGTCTGTGAACAGCACGACCGACGTTTATTATGACGAAGACGGAAACAAAAAAGCGACCATTGATAAAACGACAAGCACAGATCCAGAGGGCTTGTTTAACAAAAGCACCACTGAAACACACACAACAGTAAGATAAGTCACCCATATAAGATTTTGTTTTTGAATCTTTCGATTACATCGAACTCAACCGAGAGGGAGACCCCATATGAGAAGAGCTGTTATTCTATGGCTGATTGGCATCCCCATTCCCATAATCATTCTCCTCGCCCTATTCTGGCGGTAAGTCATCTGATTAACGGCAAAAGGCCACTGATATTTTCGTCCTAGGACAAAGCAATATAGGGGGTTCACATGTCTTTAGTAAACGTAGCGATTACATTAATCGTGGTTGGTGTGCTGTTAGGCCTTGTCAACTTCTATATTCCGATGGATGAAAAGATCAAAAAAATCCTGAATGGCGTGGTCGTCATTGTTGTAGTGATTTGGTTACTGCAGACGTTCGGATTGCTGGGCTCGATTAATGGCCTTCATATCGGTAAGTGATGTTGATCAGTGCGCGCTTCTGATAGGCCATAGCACATTGTTGTATTAATTGCTGTCCTTCAACATATGGGAGGTCTGATTATGCGCCGAATAAGAGCTCTAGCAATCTGCTTTGCGACACTTTTTCTTTTGAGCCAACCGGCTTTCGCTGACCACACACAGATGTCAGAAACCGCTCAGGGCAAGGCGAAAGTACTCGAGAAGGAAATCGTGGACGAGGGCAACAAGGCGGCTCCCGCTTCGCCATCCGAGAAAATCACGCGGTCTGAGGCACAAGGGGTCGACCATGACGGTGAAAAGTCTTTGAATGATGCAATCACCTGCCTTTCGCGCACTATCTACTGGGAGGCAAGAGGCGAGCAAGTTGCCAGTATGGAGGCGATCGCCAATGTCGTGATGAACAGGCTAGGCCATGACGGCTTTCCAAACACGATTTGTGGTGTCGTTAAACAGGGTCAGGAACAGGGCGCTTGCCAGTTCTCATGGTGGTGTGATGGCCGTTCAGATGATGCAGAGGAGGAGGCGCCTTACGCGATAGCCAAAGAAATAGCCCGAAAGGCACTCAACCGGCAACTCACAGATCAAACCAAAGGCGCGACATATTTCCATCATAAAAAAGTAAACCCGAGTTGGTCTAAGAAATACATCAAGACAGCCGAAATTGGCGAATTTGCCTTCTATAAACCGCATGGCGGCAAAGCAAAATAAGCAGGATGATCCACCCATATAATGCTTTAAAGCCTTGTTGCCGTGCCGGACAGGATAAACCTGGGCACTGGGAAGTATCCATTCCTATTCGTTGAGGATGAACAAATTCTTTCCTGTTTCTATGGCTTAATTCTGACTTATGGCGATAGGGCATCACCTTTATGTGCCGCCAATGCCTTTTTGAAAAAAGATTTTGCGTCCTTATTCGATTGGTAAAGATCATCACTGCAAGGCAACCCTTCAACCTCTTGTGCATATCCTGTCGTCGCCGTTCGAGAGCCGCGCCCGACGTTTTTCCTCTTCCACAAAGGCAAAAACGGACTATCCGCAAGGACTGGGGTTGCCGTAGCCTCACGCTGTCTCTTGCCAGCGCTTGCGCGGGACAAACGCCCCTTCATTGTCAATTATTGGAATCTTTTATATTGGCGCGAAGATATGCTGCAAACTTTGTGCAATCACCTTTAAAAGACTCAATGCTCGCCTGAATCATGGCGGCTTGGTCAATGTTGCCCCACTCAATCACATAGCCATTCTTTTGTGCGAGTTGACAGATAAACTCTCGCTGGACGCGTCCATTGCCTTCGCGGAAAGGGTGTAGGGCGTTGAGTTCACCCAAGTAAAAGGCTGCGCGTTCGCTGAAATCTTCCTTCGATAATCCGGATAAATGTTTTTCTTCCGCCAACTTGTTGAACAGAGTTGTCGCGGCAACATGAATATGTGCATGATGCGCAAAGAAGTTGCTGCCTTTTGAAATGTCGATGTCTCGCGGCTGGCCTGCCCACTCATACAAATCTCTGAACAGATAATGATGAATAGCCAGCAGATGATCAAAATCAAAATCGCCCTTTAAAGGCGTTTTGCCAAGTTCATAGGAACGCGCGGTGGCAAAATCTGCCTCGGCTTTTTCGAGCTCTTCTTCCAGTACGATACCAAGACGGTTTTTGAGAACGCCTGTTTCAGAATCAATATAATGATCAGCGTTGGAGTACTTCGACGTGTGCATAGCGGGCATACAGCTCGTTGATAACGATAGAAAGCGGAATTTCACCGTTGGCAACACGGGTGAGGTCGGTTTCGGTTTTAGAGGACACGGACAATCCCTCAAGGCGCTGCTGTGCAAGCGCGTGATTAAGAACCCTTTTGTTTTCCAGCATTTCGAAATCTGTCACTTGTCCCCCCTTATATCTGGGATTATAGCAGAGTACCCACAATCATACCAGAATGGTGTGCCGGACAGGGTGAGCTGGGGACTGTAAAGTGGATCAGAACCATGCTTTGGATGAAAGCAAGACGTCCTTATTCATTGTTGCGTTCTCAATAATTAACTTTTCGCATTCCTGAGGTAACGACTCATTTGTGCTATTATAGGGAGGATCCCCTGGTTTCCAGTCGACACTATCTTTAACGTCAGTTTTAGACGCTTTTTGGTGTCGTCCCAAACTTGTTACTAGAAAATATTCGTTAATTTCTGGTTTTGGACAGACCTTATCGCGGCATCCCGAGACGCTAAGTGTAATGTTGTCTTCTTTCCAATTGTGAACCCAAGGAAAAAATGCTTCTAAAAAATTTGGCTTTTTCATCGAGGTAATTAATAAAATATTAGGCGAGCTCAACATAGCATCACACGTATATAAGGCGCTGCCTTCAGTTGTGATTATAATTGCTTTGCTACCAATAGCAGGCGGCCAAGGACCTGTTTGGTCACGAATCAGTCCGTAATGTGTCAGCACAGCATAGTGTCTTAATGGCAAAGAGTTTTGTCTCTTAGGACGAGAGTTGACAATACGTACTCTAAATTCAGGGGGGCCGAAATTAAGTTCAATAAGCGCGTAGTCAACAATATAATATACCGCAATGATAGCAAAAATTACTAACATCGTTTTTGAGTGAACGGTATTCATGGATACATATCTCCTAAACTTGAAAAGCCCGCACTCAGATTCATACCAGAATGGCGTGCCGGACAGGATTTGAACGCTAGCACATGGATAACGACCATCGCCATCAGCGAAAAAAAAGGCGGCGGTAAATAATCAGTCCCCACCTCTCTCCTCCCCCATAAAATTGCCACAATTCCACTATAGTCTCCCATCAGAGAGAGTTTTTCGTTTTAAGCCCTTATTTTTATAACAAAAGGAGGCCGCTGGATGTCTTGCCCCAACGACGCAATCAATTTTCACTGTTACCGCGTGCGACAGGGCACTGAGCTTCATCAAGCGATCACGTCTTATCATCAAAAATGCGTTGATTTTATTCAATATGCCCAAAAACTCGTCAAAAAATATGATGCCAACAGCGCCCATATGCTTTTTGGTATCCGCCGCGTTGTCGTTGACGGACTTCACTATACCGACGAAAAAGCGCCTCTTGCGGGTTGGTTTATGGACTGTCTGGGCTATTTCAAGCCTATAAAAGCATCAAAATTCTGTAAAGATTTTGCTTATGTGCTGCCTTACTTTGAAATCCATTATCCTAAGGCAGGTCACGAATTAAGAGCCAGCAAACTAGGCGACACCATAATCGCTGTTCTTCCGGATCACGGGGACGGTGTCAAGCCTCTTGGTGACGGTGATTATCTGGACAAAGCGGCCTACAACGCACTCCTTGAAACTGCCACTAAAACG
Organism: Bdellovibrionales bacterium; assembly: GCA_041662785.1. Classification (NCBI taxonomy): domain Bacteria; kingdom Pseudomonadati; phylum Bdellovibrionota; class Bdellovibrionia; order Bdellovibrionales; species Bdellovibrionales bacterium. Next base: position 21,613 of record JBAZRW010000005.1, read on the forward strand.
CAAAAAGAACATATCAGCGAAATGGGGCGAATTGTGTGGATACCCTTGCCTTTGTTCAAAAATCCTGTGTTTGAGCCTTCTGATGAAGTCAAAGAGCTGAACAATGAAAGATGCAACAAAAGAGGCGACTTTAAATATTCCCGCACAGGACGCTATTTTCACAGAGGCGTTCAGAATCTAGCCGCTGCGCTTCACGCGCCTTTTCTCTAGCATTTGACTTTCCGCCCTCATTCTTTCATGGTGAGCCCTCGGCTCACCATGAAAGAATCAAGCCTATGACCGGAAGCGATGATGACGGCCCTTGGGGGTCAAACAAACCCAACGAATCAAATGATCCTCCCCCTCGCAACAAGAACTGGGCGCAGCAATCTAAAAACAATGGCAACGGTCCCCTTGGCGGCCCGCCAAACAACGTCATCCCGCCCCCCGACTTTCAAGAGCTTTGGCGGAAATTTAAAGATTTCATCGATCCCTATAAGCCCCAAGGCCACTTGCAGGCTGCGGCGGCGGGATTAGCCCTAATCGTCGGCCTATGGCTTGTCAGCGGCCTTTATATGGTCGGCGCGGATCAGGTCGGCGTGGTCATGCGCTTTGGCGCTTTTAACCGCACCGAACAACCAGGGCTGCGCTATCACCTGCCCTCACCTATCGAAAGCGTTTCGACCCCCGTTGTGACCGCGCAAAACGAAATCCAGATCGGTTTTCGCAAGCTCTCACGCGATACGGAAGGCGCGCGCGCCGTTCCCGAAGAAAGCATGATGCTGACGCAAGATGAAAACATCATCAACGTGCAGTTCACCGTTTTCTGGCGCGTGGGCGACGTCAAGGACTACCTGTTCGAAATTCGCGACCCCGAAGTCACCATCAAAATGGCAGCGGAAAGCGCGATGCGCGAAGTCATCGGCCAAAGCAAGCTGCAATTTGCCTTGACCGAAGGCCGCGCCCAGATTGCCGAGGAAGCCCGCAAGCGTTTGCAAGCGATCGCCGACGAATACAAAGCGGGAATCATTGTGACACAGATCAACCTGCAAACCGTCGCGGTTCCACTTGAAGTCAAAGCCTCCTTCCAAGACGTCGTGAACGCCCGTCTTGATATGGAGCGTTTCCAAAATCAGGCGGCGGCGCACGTCAATAAAGTCATTCCCGATGCCAAAGGCCAAGCCTCTAAGCTGGTGCAAGAAGCCATGGCCTACCGCGACCAAAAGATCGCCGTCTCTAAAGGCGATGCGGATCGTTTCAAAGAAGTTCTGACCGCCTATGTTGTATCCAAGGATGTCACCAGTAAACGCCTTTATCTTGAAACGATGGAAGCTGTCCTTGGTAACGCGCAAAAGATCATTACCGATAAAGGGGCGGGAACCATGCCTTTGTACCCCTTGCAAGACATGATGAAAAATCGCGCCTCAACACGAGAAGGAAACGCCCCATGAACGGCCGCCTTATGCTTGCTCTCGCCGCCATCGTGATCACCCTCTTCGGGATCGGCGATAGCTATTACGTCGTTCAACAAACGCAACAAGCCATCGTCTTTCAGTTCCGCGATATCGTGCGTGTGGTGGATACCTCTGGCCTGCATTTCAAGGTTCCCTTTTTCCAAAGCGTCGCCTTTTTGGAAAAGCGCGTTTTGGCAGTCGATGCGCCCTCACAGGAAATCATGCTGGCCGAACAAAAACCGCTGGAGGTCGATGCGTTCGCCCGTTACCGCATCAAGGATCCCCTTTTGTACTTCCAGCGTTTGCGCACCGAACGCACCGCGCATGACCGATTGAGCAGCATGCTCAACTCGACCCTGCGCAGCGTGCTCGGCACGATCAAGCTTGCGACCCTCCTTTCCCCTGAACGCGTCGGCGTGATGAGCAAAATCAGTGATCTTCTTAATGCCGAGGCCAAAGATTTCGGCGTTGAGATCGTTGACTTGCGCATTCGCCGCACCGACCTGCCCGAAAAGACCAGCGATGCCGTTTTCTCCCGCATGCGGTCCGAGCGTGAGCAAGAGGCCGCGCAAATCCGCGCCGGTGGACAGCAAGAAGCGACGCAAACCGTGGCCGACGCTGACCGTCAGGCCACCATCATTCTAGCCGAAGCGCAAGGCGCGGCCGAAAAGATCAAGGGTGAAGGCGACCGCAAATCGTTAGAGATCATGGCCGAGGCCACGGGGCGCGATCCCCAGTTCTTTGCTTTCTGGCGTTCCATGCTGGCCTACCGCGAAGGGCTGAAGCCTGAAAACACAACCTACATTCTGAATCCTGACGGCGAGTTCTTCCGCTATTTTGGCGGCGCGTCCACCAAGTAAGCGCCACAAAACGGCCAAAGTTTCTTGCTAAAGAGGTTTCCTCAAGCCTCTCGACACTTCTAGGATTCAAAACCACCCAAAGCGAGGTTAAGAAACATGCGCCACGTTCTTCGTCATTCCCTCCTTCTTGTCCTTTTTCTCGCCGCCGCCTTTTCGCCGCTGACCGCACAGGCGCGTAGCGGCCCCGAAAGCTTCGCCGATCTGGCCGAAAAGCTTTTGCCCGCCGTCGTCAATATCTCAACGACACAAACGGTCACGCAAGAAGACCCCATGCAGGCTTTTGAATTCCAGTTTCCCGAAGGCTCGCCCTTCGAGGAATTCTTCCGCGACTTTAAAGAACGTAACGGCAAAATTCTTCCCCAAGAGGAAGGCAGCGCCCCAGCCCGCAAGCATAAGACCAATGCCCTAGGCTCTGGCTTTATCATCGATCCCGCTGGCTATATCGTCACAAACCAACATGTCATCCAAGATGCCGAGGAAATCACCATCATCCTGCAAGACAACACGAACCTGCCCGCCACGGTAGTCGGCAGCGATAAAAAAACGGACTTGGCCGTCTTGAAGGTCGAAAGCAAGAAGCCTCTTTCCGCTCTGACCTTTGGCGATAGCGACAAAGCGCGTGTCGGCGACTGGATTCTGGCTATCGGCAATCCCTTTGGCCTTGGCGGTACGGTCACGGCGGGTATTCTTTCGGCTCGCGCGCGAGACATCAATTCGGGTCCCTATGACGACTACCTACAAACCGATGCGCCCATCAATCGCGGCAATTCGGGCGGCCCCATGTTCAACATGAACGGCGAGGTTATCGGCGTGAATACGGCCATCTATTCGCCATCGGGCGGCTCTATCGGCATTGGCTTTGCCATTCCCTCATCGATGGCCAAGAACGTCATTGATCAGCTGAAAGCAACCGGCGCGACTAAACGCGGTTGGATAGGTGTACGCATTCAAGCCGTAACCCCTGAAATAGCTGAAAGCCTTGGCCTTGGCGCACCCCGAGGAGCCCTCGTCTCAGGCGTCACGAAAGACGGCCCCGCCGCCAAAGCCAAGATTGAGGTTGGCGATATCATCGTGACGTATGACAGCAAGCTGGTTTCCGAAATGCACCGCTTGCCGCGTTATGTTGCTGACACGGAAATTGGCAAGACGGTTCCCCTGACCGTCATTCGCAAAGGCAAAGAGATCTCGCTAGAGATCAAAATCGCTAAGCTTAATGCCGAGGACGAGGACAAAGAGGAAACCCTCTTGACGGGTGCCCCCGCAACAACCCCTCAAGCCGACAAGGTTGAATCCTTGGGGATCGACGTTGCGCCCGTAACCGAGGCTTTGCGCAAAAGATTCAAGATCGGCAAGGATGTCGGCGGCGTCGTTATCGTCAAGGCTGCATCCAGCAGCGTGGCCGCTGACTCAGGCCTTCAGGTTGGCGACGTGATCAGCGAAGCCGCCCAGAAGGAAATCAAAACAGCCAAAGAGCTTTCCGCTATCGCTGGGGAAGCCAAAGAGGCGGGAAAGCCCATCTTGCTTTTGGTTGATCGGCAAGGCGATTTGCGCTTCATCGCCATCAAGTTTGAGAAGAAGAAATAACACCAACCGCCCTATGAGATGACTCATAAAACCTTGACGGGATTTCCTCCTATCCACTTCTTCGTCATCCCGCACGAAGTCCCGCGTATAGAGGGACGAAGATGCGGGAACCAGCCTGCCTTGCCGAAGCTGCGAAGCAGCGTAGGCAGGTTGAAAACTTTTCCTTTAAACAATCCCGATCATTGTTTTTTGGCGAAACAAAGAGAATTCAACTGGATCCCGCATCACGCGTCTGACGCTTTGCGTCATCCGCTGTCTGCCCCGCGAAGCCCTCTCTCCCGTCATCCCAGAAAACTTTCTCTTCGCGCCCCTTGTCGCGCCATAGCTGCGGAGCAGCGAAGGCGGATGCGCGAAAGAAAGTTGATCTGGGATCCAGACACTCTTGCCGCCCGCATCGCCGTTCATTCATCGCCTGCCGATAGAAACACTGGATCCCACGTCCATTTTCTTTCGCGCTTTCGCGCGAAGAGAAAATGTCTTGGGATGACGTAAAGGGACCCAACAAAAAAGGCTTCGCGCCACCACGAAGCCCCTTCTTCCCTGAACTCTGCGCTCTGGCCCCTAAACTCTGATTCCGGACACAGCTCCGCACAGCAATGTCAATAGCAGAATCGTCCCCACATGTCAAGGAAAAAACGCATTTTTACACCAAAAATGTTTTGTTTATTTTCAGTACATTAGCGTGTCTCAAAGGACAAATGCCTCTTTTTTACTCTTCGCCCTCGTCAACCCAATTGGCAAAATCGGCATCATCGGGGTCAGCGGCCTCGCCGCCCTCCGCGCTCATCGTCGCCAAAATAGGCCGCGCATCCAAAAGGCCTGCGGCCTTCAAATCTTCCATACCGGGCAAGTCCTTCAAAGACTCCAAATTAAAATGGCCAAGGAACTCAGGCGTTGTTTTCCATGTCAGCGGGCGACCCGGCGTCTCGCGCCGTTTGCCCGGTCTGATCCACCCCAGCTCTAACAAAATATCCAGCGTGCCTCGGCTCGTCTCCACGCCGCGCACGCTTTCAATCTCACCGCGCGTGACAGGCTGGTGATAGGCAATGATCGCCAGCACTTCCGAAGCGGCCTTGGGCAGCTTGCGGCGCGTCTGTTTGGTCACCTTCATAAGCGGCGCAAGCGCGGGATCGGTGCGAAAGCCCCACACGCCGCCCGTCTCGACCAGATTGACGCCCCTGCCCTCATAATGCTTTTGCAATTCTGCCAACAGCGCAGGGACATCGGCGGACTCGCCCAATTGGCTTTGCAAGATGGGCAGCGTCATCGGCTCGTCGCTTGCGAAAAGGATAGCCTCTAAAAGGCGCAAGGCAGGTTCAATCTCGGTCATAGGCGTCGTCTCATTCATAAAGGGTCACGTTTGTTTTTCATCGTTGGGGGAGCGGTTTTTCACATAAAGCGTCGAGAAAGTCTGTCCTTGCCGCACTTCCAGCTCGCCCTCTTTCACCATTTCCAAAACGGCGGCGAAAGTCGACGCGATGGCCGAGCGCGATTCCAAAGTATCATGCCCCAGCATATTGGGCAGGAACATTTGCAAGCTGCCCCACTGCGGCAAACCACCCAGCATACGGCGAAGGCGTGTCAGGCTTTCTTCCATGCTGTAAAGGCGCGTGGGCGCAATATCGTAATGATCGGGCTTGCGGCGGCGTTGCGGCGCGCCAAGAGCTGACAGCAAATCATAAAGCGGCAGGAAATAGACGGGGTTTTCCTCAACCTCGCGCTTTTCGGGAAGGCCACGCCGGAAGAAATCCACGCCCAGCTGCGGCAAATCCAAAACCTGTCGCGCCGCTTTCTGCATCGCCTCAAGGCGGAGCAGCTGGAACTTCAGCGCCTCGGCCATATCGGCGGGGTTGGCTTCGTCCTCTTGCAATTCCGGCAGCAACAGGCGCGATTTCAAATACGCCAGCCACGCGGCCATCACCAGATAATCGGCGGCAATCTCAAGGCGCATCGAGCGCGCCGAGTTGATGTAATCCAGATATTGCTCGGCCAGCGCCAGAATGGAAAGCTTGGAAAGATCGACCTTTTGCTCCCGCGCCAACGTCAAAAGCAAATCGATGGGGCCGTCAAAGCCCTCAAAGGCAACCACAAGGTCTTGCGGCGAGGCTGCCACAGGCAAATCTTGCGGCAAGGTCGTGTCGGGGGAAGGAGGCAAAGTATCATTCATGGGGCGTGCGAATCGAGCCTATTGTTTCAAGAAGGCGTGATTTTGCCCTCTATCGCCGCGCGTTGCACCAAGAAAATTCTCTTATTTCTTCATCTTAAACGCTGCGACGATCTGGTTCATGACCGAGGCCTGCCGCAGGGAGGATTTGGGCGGGGGCACTTTGACGGCAGAGCGTTTTTCGCCCTTTGTATGGCTGTGAAGCAACGCCGCGACGTCTTCCTTGCTTAACATCGGGTCCTTGCCCCCCTTTTTGGTCTCGCGCAACACTTGATCAATATGCGCGGAGGCCAGTTCCTTAAGGTGCGGCTTAGCAAGACCCAACAAAAGAGCCTGATCGCGCACCGCCCATGTAATAAGCAGCTTTTGCGCGTCCTTTTTATCGCCGTTCGTCGCCTTAAGCGCCTCATGGATTTTGGCTGTAAGGTATTGCTCCGACATTTCTTTCTCCTTTAACGCGATCAAATCCATGGCAGGATACCCCTTAATTCCTAAGATACGGTAAGCGTCATAGTTTTTGGGCAAGAACCATGCTATTCTCAACCCGACTGGAAAGGAAGGCCAATCATGTCGCTTTGGGGGCTTGTTTTTGTGATTTCAACGGGCGCGGCCGCTTGCGCCTTCGTCGTTGTGGCCGTTTTGTGGCTGAAGAAACTTCGCGAAACACTGGCCGTTACCCTTGGCGAGACCGCCAGCCAGCAAATCAAAACCGCACAAAGGCTCAGTGATACGCTCGCCTCTCTTGAGCGGCAGCAGCAGCGTTACGAACAAAGGCTGGAGACGCTGACAGAGGCCTCCCTTCGCATGAGGCAGGACATCAATCATCTGGATGGCCGTTTAGAGATGACCGAGCGCGACCTCAACCCTTCCTCAACCCCGCGCCTTTTGCATTAGATTTCTTGCATAATCTACCCCCTACGGCTTGTTCCTACTGGGATTTTAGATTAAGATGCGGCACAGAAAATCTATTTCCAACAGGCCCCCAGAGGAACAATGAATAACAAATTCTCTTTATTTGCCGTTGTCATGGCTTTTTTCGCACTTGGCCTTTCGATACACAACTCGCGCACAACAAACGTTACAAAAACAGAAACGGTTTACGAACGCATTATGCGGACTGGAACCATACGGTGTGGTATACGCCTTATTCCGTTGGGTTTATGAAAGACCCCAACACTGGTAAAATGAGCGGCATTTACGTCGACGTTGTAAAAGAACTTGCCAAAAATCTTCAATTAAAAATCGAGTATGTCGAAGAAGTTGGCTGGGGGCAACAAATTGAAGGCTTACAAAGCAATCGTTACGATATGATTTGCTCCCCCACCAGTCTTAACGCCAGCCGGACAAGGTCTGCGGATTTCTCAATCCCCCTTTATTATAGTCCCGTTGAAATCTGGGTACGCACTGGCGATCCCTTAGCACAAGCAAGTTTGAAGACCATCAACAAACCAGAAGTCAAAATATCGGTATTGGATGGTGAGCAAACAGCAACATTCGCGCGCAATTACTTTCCATTGGCACAAGCCGTATCGTTGCCACAGTCGGCCAGTTTTTCAGAACTGATGCTACAAGTGACGACAAAAAAAGCCGATATTACGTTTGCAGAACCGACCGCTGTTTTCGAATTTATGGAACAAAACCCGAATACTCTTGAAAAGGTCAAAGCCGATAAACCGTTGGTAACGGTGCCAAACATCCTTCTTATCCCAAACAATCAATTCGCCTTCAAGGAAATGATCGACAACGGTTTGCGAGAACTCTTCAATACAGGGTTTATGGATCAAGCAATAAGCAAATATGAAAAATACCCGAACAGTTATATTCGAGAAACAGCCCTAAGATAACAGAGCTGCGCCGCAATCCACCAAATGCTGAATACCTAAGAAACCTCGCCCATATCAACCAGCGTCACAGCTACGCCCGCTTCTTGAAGCTTGGTTTGGCCGATGGCGATGCTCTTTTTCCATTTAGCCTTAAGCCGACCATGGGCGCGATCAGAATCCTTGGGCACAATGACCTCGCGGATGCCGCTTTCGGCAATAAGGCCCGCGCAAACGGTGCAAGGCGCAAGCGTCACATATAGCCGCGCCCCCTTCAGGCAAGCTAGCTTGCGCGCCGCCCCAATGATCGCCAGTTGCTCGGCGCAATTGATCCAAAGCGAGCGCGAGCCATCCGCATAACGCTCGGCCACGCTTTCATCAACGCCATGCGCAAAACGATTAGTAGCGCGGGCAATCTCTTTGCCTTGAGGATCGACAAGGATCGCGCCGACCTTCACCATCGGATGAGGGCTTCCGCCACATTGAGGCTCACGTTGGCTAAAGGCCAAGGCCTTCTTCAACCACGCGCTATGGTCGGCTTGTTGCTCATTTTTGTTTATTTTAGCCATAAAACACCGTCCTTGAATGGGATGGGTAGTATAACCCAATGTTTTTACGAAATTGTTAAGGTGCGCGGGGGCTCTATGAATCCGACCATAAGTAAAGCACAAGAAGGCAACTTCCCTTTTAGCGTCATACCGGCGAAAGCCGGTATCCAGTTGCGCCGTGTCTACGGCGCATGTAAGTCAAAAACATAAGAAAACAGGCTGTTTTTGACCGACATAACTCTTATGCCTCGCGGACGCTCGGCGCTGGATTCCGGCTTTCGCCGGAATGACGCAGAATGTTTGTATGTGCGCTACCTTATGGACTCATTAATAACCTAGGGTCTTGCCCCTAGACAGAGCCCTTTGCTTTCTATAGATAAAAGCAACACGATAGATAGCAAAGGAATCGCTCCCCATGTTTTTGCGCCCTTGGAATTTTGTTCCCCATAACACGAAAATCGACTTTGTCGCCAAGCGCTGGTGGGGTTTCTCGGCGACTTTGGTTTTGACCATAGCCACCGTCGTTTCTTTGGCCCTCAACGGCCTCAATCTCGGCATTGATTTTAAGGGCGGCATCCTGATTGAGGCCAAGGCCACGCAGGCCGTCGATATGGCCGCCTTGCGGGGCGATCTAGGCTCCCTAGGCCTTGGCGAAGTGACCTTGCAAGAGTTTGGCTCGCCCAACGATGTATTGGTTCTCGTGCAACGTCAGGAAGGCGATGAAAACGCCCAACAACGCGCTGTCCAGCTTATCCGCGAGAAAATGGGAACCAGCTATGAATACCGCCGCGTCGAAGTCGTCGGTCCCACCGTCGGTAAAGAGCTTTTCCAAGCCGGTATCCTCGCCACTTTATTCGCCGTTCTGGCCATCGCTATTTATGTCGGCTTTCGCTTTGAATGGCAATTCGGCGTAGCGGCCTTTACCGCCACGTTGCACGATGTGCTTGTGACCGTCGGCCTTTATTCCGTCTTTCAGCTTGATTTCAATTTGACGGCCATTGCCGCCCTTTTGACGCTGGCGGGATATTCCATCAATGATACGGTCGTTGTTTTCGACCGCATTCGCGAAACCTTGCGCCGCCATAAGGCCACCAGCCTGAAAGACGTCATCAACGATTCCGTCAATCAGACGCTGTCGCGCACCCTGATGACGGCGGGCGTGACCTTGCTGGCGCTGATGCCCCTACTCGTCTCCGGCGGGCCGACGTTGTTCAACTTCTCGATCGCAATTACATGGGGCATTTTAGTGGGAACTTATTCGTCCATCTATGTGGCGGCATCGTTCCTACTTTATATGCCAGCCTTACGCCGGATCGACCTTAAGAAAAAATAACACAAAACGGCGCATTAAACGACTCATCGTCCAAGAAAACAAACGGGATTCCCGCTTTCGCGGGAATGACAGGATTTGTGTTTAAGTTAAACCTTCTACCGTCATCCCCGCGAAAGCGGGGATCCAGTTTTCTTTTTCTTTATGCGCCAGACTATAGGGTCTTTAGGACAACAAGCGCGATCAGCAAGCCCAGAAATAAGAACGGCGCGAAGTGAACGTAGCAGTGCCCTGCATAGGTCGGGCTGAATCGCGCCCACAGCTTGCGTAGGCCCATCCACACTAACGCGAGCCACGCCGCAAAAACCCACGCCCACGCGACAGGCTTAACCCCAAAGCCCAAGACAGCCAGCGCCGTCCATTTGGCATCGCCAAAGCCAAAAGCATCATGATTGCACAGCTTGAAATAGAGCTGGTTCGACAGCCTTAAAACAACGACAGCCGCCACCGCATAGAGGAAGGGCACAACCGCGACATGCCACCCGCTAACATAGGCCAACGAAAAGAGCGCCACGAGAAACATGCCCACGACAGGCCCATCGGGAACGCGTCCTGTCCGCGCATCAACGAACGATACCCACGCCAAAACCAGCAGGATCAACAAGGGCATAAACCAAAGAGGATCGGGGTACGAGGCCTTTAAGATAATAAGGATCGATTGGAGATCAAGCGCCATAAAAAGCCCTATCCAACAGCCTTAAGCGGCTCGGCCTCTTGTTCGTCAAACGGCTCCTTCGAGGAAAAGGCATCCTCATGCGCGATTTGCCCCAGATCCCAAAGACGCTCTGCCGTCTCACGCGCCATTTCCTTCCACCGAGCCGTTTCGGCTTGGTTGAGGGTTAGCATTTGCTCTAATTCAAAAGCGCGTTTGCGCCAAAACTCAATTTGCGTGGTGAGACTCTGGTTCTGCTCGACATGGGCATCCAGCTCATCGTGCATGCGGTCAATCTTGGCCTCAAGCTGCACATCGGCGGGAGAAAAGAAACCACGGGCCAGTGAAAAGCCAGAGCGCTGCGCGATCCTTGCCAAATCGGAAAAAGACAGCCCCTCACGCGACAGGATCCGCCGCGCCATGCGAAGCGCGCCCAAAGCCTCCCCCTCATGATCGGAGTCGGCTAGCGCAAGGACTTTATCCAGTTGATCAACGACTTTTTCATTCATCCTTTTTTCTTAGCACAAACGGTTGAGTCGTCCAAGCCGCGAGTTTCCTATTCACTGGCCAAGGCGGTGACGGGATCCATCATCGCCGCCTTACGGGCGGGCAAATAGCCAAACAGCAAGCCCGTGGAGACCGCGCAGGTAAAGGCAAGCAGGATAGGCGGCAGGCTTAAAATCGCCCGCGTGCCCAAAGCGTCCACGATAAGCGCCACGCCAACGCCCAGCAAAACGCCAAGCAGGCCGCCCGTGACGCAGACCACCACGGCCTCGGTCACGAACTGCAAAAGAATATCGCGCGTTCGTGCGCCCGTTGCCATACGCACGCCAATTTCGCGCGTACGCTCGGTCACACTGACGAGCATGATATTCATCACGCCAATGCCACCCACCAGAAGAGAGATCGCCGCGACCGCGCCCAGCATGATTTTCAGCGTGTTCTGCGTTTCAGCCGCCATCTGAATAAACGAGGCCGAGTTGCGAACGGAAAAGTCCTCTTTCCTATGGCGCTCTAACACTAAATCATGGATCGCTTTTTCTGTTTGATCGATGGTTTTAAGGTCATCGGCTTGCGCCGTAATCCCGCTGAGGAACGAGCGCCCGAAAAGCCGCACCGTCCCCGTCGTCAGCGGCACAAAGATCACGTTATCGCGGTCGGAGCCCATGGGCGAAGCTCCCTTTTTATCCATCACGGCAATAACCTCAAAAGGAATGTTCTTGATGAGAATAATTTTGCCAATCGGATCCTCGCCATGAAGAAAAAAGGAATCCTTAACCGTTTTGCCGATCATCGCAACGGTTGCCATGCGGCGATAATCGTCCTCGGTGATGGGATTGCCCTCAGCCACTGGCCAATCGTTGACGGCCGACATAGCCTGATTGGTTCCCGTGACAGAAACGCTTGAATCCACCTCGCCATACCGCGCCGTGTACGAACCGCTGCGCTCAGGCACGACGGCTTTAATGTTCGCCAGTCCCGCGATAGCTTCGGCATCCTGAACGGTCAGCGTCGAAAGAGAACCACTAGACCTCACACCCGGAGCGCCCGGACGCACCATCAGCAAATTGGTTCCCATCGCGGTAATTTGATCCATCACTTTTTGCTTGCTGCCATCGCCAATCGCCAGCATCGCGATCACCGAAGCCACGCCGATGATAATGCCGAGCAGCGTCAAAATAGTGCGAAACATATTGACGCGCAAAGCCCGAACCGCCATCGCGGCGGCCTCTTGCATCTCGTCCACGGGGCCGCCCTCGCCTCTTGGCTTTGACGAAGCCTGCGGCAAGCTTTCCGTTACTGAGGCATCCGCGCCAGTATCCGAAAGAACTTTGCCATCCGCGATACGGATTTGCCGCCGCGCATGAGACGCCACCTTTTCATCATGCGTGATCAAAATAACGGTGCGCCCCTCGCCATTCAACGAAGTCAAAACCGCCATCACTTCCTCGCCACTATGACTATCCAAAGCGCCCGTCGGCTCATCCGCCAGAATAACGACGGGATCATTAACAAGGGCGCGGGCAACGGCCACGCGCTGCTGCTGCCCACCCGACAACGCATTAGGCCTATTGCCTTGACGTTCTGCCATATCAAGACGAGCCAAAAGCTGGGTCGCGCGGCGCGCACGCTCGGCCTTGGGCAGACCGGCATAGATCGCGGGAAGCTCCACGTTTTCCTTGGCCGTCGCGGAGGCCAACAAATTATAGCGCTGATAGATAAAACCAAAGGTGCGTGAACGCAGCGTGGCGCGTTCATCCCGATCAAACCCCCCGACCTCTTCGCCCTTGATCGCATAGCGGCCAGCGGTAGGACGATCAAGGCAGCCAAGGATATTCATCAGCGTCGTCTTACCAGAGCCGGATTGGCCCATGATCGCGACGAACTCGCCCGCCTGAATCTCTAGTGAGACATCATCAAGCGCCCGCACAATCGTATCGCCCTCGCCATAGTGACGGGAAATATGCTCAAGCCTTAATAAAGGCTGGGTCATAAACGCGCCCCCATGGAAGGCGGCAAGCGCGGCGCATCTTTCTTTGAACCGTTCGCCCCTTCAGGCGCAGCCAGCAAAACCTTTTCGCCCTCGGCCAACCCTTCGCGAATTTCAGCAAAGGCGCGGGTTCTAAGCCCCACAAACACAACGCGATCTGCCGCGCCAGAGGGCGTGTCCACGCTCACCTGATAAGCCTTGCCCTTCTCGCTATCCTGCTTTGGCAGACGCAAGCCCAACGCCGCAGGCAGCAGGCGCAACACATTATCCACCGAGGCAATCGCGAAGCTGGCCTGAACGCTCATCCCCTTCATCAACGAACGATCCTTATTCTCCACATCGACAAGCGCGTTGTACAAAACGACATCGTTGATGATTTCAGGCGTCGGCAAAATCTGGCGGATCACACCATGCCACGCGCGATCCCGTGAGCCGAGCGTCGTAAAGGAAACAGCCATCTCAGGCTTAAGCCGCGACACATCGGCCTCGGCGATTTCGGCGCGAATAGTCATCACGTCCAGATTGGCAATTTGCAAGACCGTGGGAGTCGTCTGATTGGCATTAAGCGTTTGCCCTTCCCGCGCCGTGCGGTCGGACACGATGCCGTCCATCGGCGCGTAAATCTTGGTATAGCCAAGATTAATCGTGTCTTTTTCCAACGCCGCGTTGATCTCGCGGATTTGCGCGTCGAGCGACAGCACAGCGGCCTCGGCGATTTTCAGCGTCCTGTCTTTATCTTCCATCTCTTCTTGGCTGATGGATTTGCTTCCCACCAGCTTACCCGCACGCTCAAACTGCAAGCGATCAAAATCGACTTGCGCCTTTTGCTGGATCATCTGGGCTTCAAGAGACGCCAGCTTCGCCTGATCCGCTTCCAACAGCGACTGATAAACCTTGGGATCAATCTCGGCCAGCAAATCGCCCGCCTTCACGCTATCGCCAATATCGACATAAAGCTTCTTGATCTGCCCCGACACCTGAGCACCGACATCGACATAGTCCTTCGGCTCTAACGCGCCCAGCGCCATCACGGTCTCTTCGATAGGCCCGCGCGTCACAACGGCAAAGCTCGGCGCCTTTTCTTCATTAGAGGCACTGCCCCCCAACCAATAAACGGCTCCCCCGCCTGCCAAAAGAACAAGGGCAAGGATCAGCATAAAGCCTTTGGCTTTTATTTTCTGCATCATGGTCTTTTCTGAAAAAAGGAGGCGTCAGGCGGGAAAGATATCACTCTTTTCTACTCCCCCAGCCGATAAGCGGCAAGTTAAGCTTAAAAAGAGGGGAAATTGTGGCATTAACTATGCTTTCACGTTCCCCCCGCCCCTTAAGGCGTTTATAAAGGCAGCTTGAATACACCGACCCTTTTTGAAAGGAACCATTCCATGACGCAACCCACAGCCAATATTCACAAAATCCAATTTGAATTCACACCCCCTTCTTTCAGAGCGCTGCATGTTAACGCATCATGCCCTGTCAAGGTGATGCCTTCCCTTAACGCGCCAACAATTTCACCGGAAACGCTGCTGATCCAGTACTTCACCAACACGCCGGAAGATCGTCATTTCACCTATAACCAGAACTCCAGCAGCTTCACCGCGAAACAAAACCGCCCCGCAAGCGACGACAATGTGGATTCCATTCTGATTTATTTGCCAAATAATATTTCTCTTGATTTCACCATGAAAGGTCCTTTGGCCAAGCTGGAGTGCGAAACAACTGGGCTAGTGATGGTTGATCTGGATGTAGATGTTCGAGAAAGCTGGATTAAGGCGCAAAAAATCGTCCTATACACTCGCGCTAAGAACCCGACATCTCTTATCCTTACCGATGGGGCGTCCCTTGATCTTTTCTATAACGGACAAGGCCTTGTTAAAGCGGACTTCCTATCCTCCCACAAAGAAGCGACTATTCACGTCCTTGTGCATACCGATCCAGACTTGACCTTCTTTATGGCCGATGGACAAACCGTTGTCGAAAAGAAGCCAAAAGGCAAAAACGGGCGCTATTCTATCAGTCCTAATGCGCTAAAAGGTTTCACCGTCGAAACCGTCCCCGCCCCCTAAGCGCAAGCCCTTTGACAAATCTTTTTTTAGGACTATAGAAAGCCCTCGCAGGCCAAGCCTTGCGGCTGTCGTGCCCGCGTGATCTCATCCTTCTTTGTTAAAGGCAGGAACATGAAAAACGCTGATCAACCCTTTCTTGAACGCGCCATAGAAAAAGCAAAAGAGTCCGTCGCCAAGGGCGGCTTTCCTTCTGGAGCCATCCTTGTCAAAGATGGAGAAGTTATTGGCGAGGGGCTTTGCCTTGGCGGGGCTCTGCACGATCCAACAAGCCACGGCGAAATCGCCGCTATCCGCAGTGCTTGTGCAACGCTCAAGACCACTGAACTCAAAGACGCTGTCCTCTATGCCGCGATGTCGCCCTGTGTCATGTGCTTAAGCGCCGCGATGTGGAGCGGCGTGGTCAGAATTGTCTATGCTTTGGCACAGGAAAAAGTAGCCGCCCAATATTATGGCGGGCATTATGAAATGGCCGCCCTCAACAACACTTTTTTGACACCTATAAAGCTTGATCATTTGAAAAAGCTTGAACCCGAGGCACTGGCTATCGTTCGCGCATGGGAAAAGCAATGGGCCGCACCCAAGGTCGGCTGATTTTCCTAAAACCTTTCGTCGTTCAAGAAGTAACATATACAGGCCTCCCCTCTTGCGGGGGAGGAACGTTTTTCTTGGGCTTACTCGTCGCGCCGTAGCGTTGAAGACGCGAAGGCGGACAGTAAGGCCTTAGAAAAACGAGGTGGGGGGTTATGATGGGGGCAGGAGGTTATATAACCCCCTTCCTGAAAAAACTAAGGCGTTACGTTGTAACACCAAGTTTTTCCATCGACGCCCTTCGGCGTCGATCCCGCCGCAGGGGGGAGGTAAAGATAGATTGCGATCAAGAAACTAGCGGCCACACCATCTTCTCCACAGCTAAAACAAGAACAAACAAAGAACAACCTGCTTGTTCACTCTTTGTTTACTTCATCCTGACAAACTAGAAGAAATCAATCCTTTGTCATTCCCGTTTAGTAACTATTTTTTCCACATAATTAATACATTTTTATCACATAATCCCTTGATTTCCCATGACGACCCATGTTATCCCATATATACCCAAACATACTGTTTTGTGCGTTGCGGTGGTGCGCAGCGCAAAATACGGTGTAACCTTTTGATTGTAGAGGCTTTTTATGGCCGTGTTCCTTTCCAGTTTTGTCAATAGGGTTGACAAGAAGGGACGCGTGTCGGTTCCGGCCTCCTTCCGCTCGGTTTTGGGCCCTGATGCGACAGGCATCGTTGTCTTCCGCTCTTTGCAATACGATGCGCTGGATGGCTGCTCTATCGCGCACCTTGAGCTGCTGAGTCAGAGCCTTGAAAAACTCGACCTGCCGCCCGAGGCCTATGAGTTGATCGAAACCACTATCTTCGGTGGCTCACAGCAGGTTGCCTTTGACAGCGAAGGGCGCGTGTCCCTGCCCCCCTCGCTCACCGAAGCCGTAGGCATCACGGACGAGATCGTCTTTGTCGGGCGTCGCAAAACCTTTCAACTTTGGAATCCTGAAAAATTCGCCGCGCACGATGCCGCTACGCGCAGCGCCGCAAGGGCCAAGGATTTGTCGCTGAGCAAAATCATCGCTGCCGCCTCCCTGAAAATGGAAGGGAGCGTTTGACCGCCATGACAACGTCGCAAACCCATATCCCCGTGATGCTACAAGAAGTCGTCGAGGCACTCGCGCCACGCGAGGGCGGGATTTATATCGACGGAACCTTTGGTCGTGGCGGCTATAGCCGCGCAATCCTCGATTGCGCAAAAACGAACGTGATTGGCATTGACCGCGACCCCGATGCCATCGCGACGGGGCAAGAAATGGTGGCCGCCTTTGCGCCGCGCCTGACATTGCTGCAAGGAACCTTCGGCGCGATGAAAGAGATGATGGCGGGGCAGAACATCATGGCCGTGGATGGTGTGACGCTGGATCTTGGCGTCTCCTCCCCCCAGTTGGATGAAGCCGAGCGCGGCTTTTCGTTTCAAGCCGATGGCCCCCTTGATATGCGCATGAGCCGTGATGGCCCCACCGCCGCCGATCTGGTCAACGAAACCAGCGAGAGTGAGCTGGCAACCATTATTTACACCTACGGCGATGAGCGTTTCTCGCGCCGCGTGGCTAAACGCATCGTTGAAGCCCGCAAAGAAAAAACCATCACCCGCACCACGCAGTTGGCGGCACTGGTGCGCGATGTTGTGCCGCGTTCCAAGGACGGCGTCGATCCCGCCACACGCACCTTTCAAGCGCTGCGCATCGCCGTTAATGATGAGATGGGCGAGCTAGAGCGCGGCCTTGCCGCCGCCGAGCAACTCCTGAAACCGCAAGGGCGGCTGGCCATCGTGTCCTTTCACTCGCTAGAGGATCGCTGCGTCAAAGAATTCCTACGCTCGCGCAGCTCTACTGCGCCGCGTGCTTCACGCCATGAACCAACGAACGAGAAAACGGTCGAACCCACTTTTCTCTTGCGCTCGCGCAAACCCCAAAGCCCTTCCGCAGCCGAGATCGATGCGAATCCAAGATCGCGTTCCGCTCGGTTGCGTATTGCCGAAAGAACGGCCATATCGATCCCAACGGAGAATGCCGCATGACACGCGCCTCAACCATCCTGTTCTGGTTTTCCCTGACGTTGTTCGTCAGTCTGGGCCTTTATCACACAAGCTATCAGGTTGAACACAACGTCCAGCAGCTTAAGAACATTAACGCGCAAATCGAAGCGCAGCAGCGCTCCCTTCATATCCTAAAAGCCGAATGGGTTTTCCTATCCAATCCCGCGCGGCTTGAAGTCGCTGCGCGTAAGTATCTTGCCTTGCAACCCACGACGCCTTCGCAAATCACAAAGCTGAGCAAGCTGGCGGCGCTTTTGCCGACCCATAACGAGGCCACAGAAACAACAAAGGTGGCTGAGGCTGCCCCCGCCCCCATCGTCACCGCGAAGGAACAACATCCTGCGGCTCCAAACCCCAAGGCGACAAGCGACGAGAAAAACCGTCTGAACACGCGCATGATCCTTCAAAAAACGGCCAGCGTCCAACCGTCGGCGCATGAAACGGCTGGTCTTCCTTGGCATCAAGACACGTCCTACACTCTGGCCAATTCCGGCGATGAGCCATGAAATCGTGGCGCGAGCATGGTCGCCGCCGCTCTAGCACAAGCCAGCCGTCACTTCCGGGCTTGTTCGCTGGGTTAAGCGCACGAGCCGATGCTAAAAACACGCGCACACCCGCCTCTCCCTCTGAATACGCCCTCACCTTAGCGAGCGCCCGTCTTGGCCTTGTCTTTTTATCTTTCTTCCTTTTTTTCGTACTGGTGTCGGGCCGTCTGGCTCTTTTAACCCTTGGCCACGAAACAGCGGAAACCCAACCTCTCCAAGCCGCTTCGGGCACCGGCTCCATCACCGCGCGTTCGGACATTACCGACCGCAACGGAACGGTTTTGGCAACATCGCTACCGACCGTAATGCTGATGGCCGATGCACGCAAAATTCTTGATGCCCAAGACGCGGCCAAAAAACTTAAAACTGTTTTGCCCGCTTTGGACGTCGCCGCGCTAACGCAAGAGATTCAAACATCAAAACGCTTTATCACCCTACAACGCCACCTGACGCCGCGCCAGTATTATGAAATCAACAAAATGGGCATCGCAGGGCTAGAGTTTATCCCCGACGAAAGCCGCATCTATCCCGCAGGGTCCATCACCTCTCACGTTCTGGGCTATACGGATACGGATAATGACGGCATCGCAGGGCTGGAGAAAAACCAGAACGAGCGTCTTCAAACCCAAGACACACCGCTGGTCACAACACTGGATATTCGCCTGCAAACTATCTTGCATCGTGAGCTATCACAGGCCGTCGAGACCTTTCACGCCATCGGCGCGGCGGGGCTGATTATGGATGTCAGTAACGGCGAGATTCTGGCGCTTGTTTCCCTCCCCGACTTTAATCCTCAAAGCGCAGGCGCGGCGGACGATGATACCAAGTTCAACCGCGCGACGTTGGGCGTTTATGAAATGGGATCGACCTTTAAAACCTTCAACACCGCCATGGCGCTTGATTCAGGCCAAATCAAAGCTGGTGAACGTTTCAACACCACACAACCCATCGTCATCGGTAGCAAGACTATTCGTGACTATCATCCGGCCAAGCACTGGATGAACGTCGCCGAGATTTTTATGGAATCCTCGAACATCGGCTCAGCGCGTATGGCGAATAAGATTGGAACGACGCAACAACGCCTTTTCCTTGGGCGTCTGGGCCTTACGGAAAAAACGTCGCTTGAGCTACCCGAAGTCGGCGCGCCGATTGTGCCCTCGTCCGCTAACTGGCGCGACACGGCCACCATGACCATTGCCTTCGGCCACGGCATCGCCGTCAATGCGGTGCAGCTTTGCTCTGCCGCCGCCTCTTTGCTCAATGGCGGCCTTCTGGTGAAGCCGACCCTGATCAAAGGCACGAACGACGCCCTCACAAAAAAAGAGGGGACGATTCGCGTGGTCTCAGAACATACCTCGGCGCAAATGCGGGCGCTGATGCGCCTTGTCGTCAAGCACGGCACGGCCAAAAAGGCCGAAGTGGCGGGCTATCTGGTCGGCGGCAAGACAGGCACAGCCGATAAAATCACGGGCAAGCATTACAGCGAAAACGCCCGTATGTCGTCGTTTTTGGGCGTTTTCCCCGCCTCCGCCCCGCGCTATATCGTTTTTGCCCTTTTGGATGACCCTAAAGGCAACGCTAAAACCTATGGCTTTGCGACGGGCGGCTGGACGGCGGCCCCCGTGGTCGGTAATGTCGTGAGTCAAATTGGTCCCTTGCTGGATATGGCCCCTGTCGATGCCGATGTTATGGCCGCCACAGAGAGGCAATTGCTGCGCCCCTTGGGATCGGATGTACTAGAAAGCCTCAACCTTGGTGATGAAGCGGATGATTATGCGGCTGTCGAATCTAATCGCGCCCATTAAGGGCGCCAACCTACAGGGTTCTGATGCCGACATATCCGGCATCAGCGCGGACTCACGCGCCATTGAACAAGGGTCCCTCTTTATGGCCGTGTCGGGGCTGACCGCCGATGGCCGCGCCTTTATCCAAGACGCTGTCGCCAAGGGTGCCGTCGCCGTTATGGTTGAGGAAGGGACGGACATCGCCACCCTGCCACAGGGAGCCTCTTACGTTACTGTACCGAATGCTCGCGCCGCGCTTTCCGCCATCGCGGCTACCTTCTATCCGCGCCAGCCCCAAACCATCGCCGCCGTCACGGGAACCAGCGGCAAGACCTCAACCGTACAGTTCACGCGCGATCTATGGACGCAAGGCGGCAAGCAAGCCGCCAGCCTTGGCACGCTGGGGCTAATTGCGCCGCAGGTTCAGCGCTATGGCTCGCTGACGACGCCCGACCCCATCACGCTGCACAAAACGCTGGATGAGATTGCCGCGCAAGGCGTGACCCATGTGGCGATGGAGGCGTCTAGCCACGGGATCGAGTTCAACCGGCTGGATCACGTCGCAATTTCGCTAGCCGCGTTCACCAACCTGTCACGCGATCATTTGGACTATCACAAAACGATGGACGATTACTTCGCGGCCAAGCTGCGGCTATTCACGACGCTTCTGGCGGATGGCGGCACAGCCATCATCAACGCCGATGTCCCTGAGTTTGCCGACGTCAAAGCCGCCTGCGAAACGCGTGGGATCAAAGTCATGTGCTTTGGGCGAAGTGGCTGCCATCTCCTTTTAAAAGCGAACGCGCCAGAAACGGGCGGCCAACGTATGCGCTTTGAGCTTTTGGGCAAACCGTACGAAATCACCCTCCCCCTTATCGGCGAGTTTCAAATCTGGAACAGCCTGTGCGCCCTGACCCTTGCTATCGCCAGCGGCGAAGATCAAGAAATCATGGTGCAAGCCATGGAGAAGCTGGCGGGCGTTGCGGGAAGACTTGAGAAAATCGGGACAACCCCTTCAGGCGGCGTGGTCTTTGTCGATTACGCGCATAAGCCCGCCGCTTTGGAAAATGTTCTGGCCGCCTTGCGCCCTCATGTTACAGCCCATGGCAACAACGCCAAGCTGCGCGTCGTTTTCGGCTGCGGCGGCAATCGCGATAAGGGTAAACGACCCCTAATGGGCAATATAGCGCAGAGCTTGGCCGATGACGTGATTGTGACAGACGACAACCCGCGCCACGAAATCGCCGCATCCATCCGGCAAGAGATTTTAGCCGCTTGCGTGCCGTGTCCCCACTTAAAGGAAATTGGCAACCGCGCAGAGGCCATCCAAGCCGGAATCGAATCATTGAAAGAAGGCGATGTCTTGGTTATCGCTGGAAAAGGGCATGAGGAAGGACAGATCGTCGGCGATCAGGTACTTCCCTTTAACGATGCCGACGAGGCACGAAAGGTTTTAAACGGGTTATGAAAGTTTCTTGGACAGCCGAAGAAGTTTTGCGCGCCGTGCGCGGCCAAAGTCTGCACACCCAAGACTGGATTGCGGGCGGCGTCAGCATCGACAGCCGCACCTTGCAAAAGGGCGATCTGTTTGTGTCAATCAAAGGGGATTCCTATGACGGGCATGCCTATGTTCACGCCGCGATGGAACGCGGCGCGGCGGCGGCCATCGTGGGCCACCAACCGCCCCAAGTCGCGCCCGATGCCCCCCTTCTCTTCGTTGACGATACCCTCACCGCGCTGCAAGATTTGGGCCGCGTAGGTCGCTGCCGCTCACAGGCCAAAATCGTGGCCGTCACAGGCTCGGTCGGCAAAACAAGCAGCAAGGAACAACTGCGCCTGATGCTGGGCGCTATCGATGATACCTATGCCAATGAAGGCAGTCTGAACAACCAGTGGGGCGTCCCCCTGACGCTGGCGCGGCTGCCCGCTTCGGCCAAGTTCGGCATTGTAGAGCTTGGCATGAACCATACGGGTGAGCTGGCAGCGCTGACACGCGACGTGAAGCCTCACCTTGCGCTTATCACCACCATCGAAGCCGTCCATCTTGAACATTTTGCGTCCGTCGAAGCGATTGCCGACGCGAAAGCCGAAATCTTTTTAGGCATGGATCCAAGCGGCATTGCCGTTTTGAACCGCGATAACGCCTATTTCGGGCGGCTGCTCGCCGCCGCACGCACGCAAGGCCTTCGCCAGATTCTCAGTTTTGGCCAAGATCCCAAAAGCGATGCACGCCTGCTGGCCTTTGCCCCTGACAGTGAGGGCACGACGGTCGAGGCCGTTATTCTGGATCAAAAGATTACCTTTCGCGTTGGCACACCCGGCATGCATTTGGCCTTTAACGCCCTCGGCTGCCTGTTGGCCTGCGCCGCGCTTGATACCGACCTTGCCACCTGCGCCGAAGCGCTGGCGGGCTATCGCCCCCCCGTAGGGCGCGGTACGCGCCAAAGCGTTTCCCTTGCAGGCGAAGGAACCTTTACGCTTATCGACGAAAGCTTTAACGCCAGTCCTGCCTCCACCCACGCGGCGATTGCCGCTTTGGGACAAACGCCTGTAACAGGCCAAGGCCGCCGCATCGCCGCGCTGGGCGATATGAAAGAGCTGGGCGCAACATCCAGCGAGCTACACCGCGATCTGATGGCCTCCCTTCTTGAAAATCGGATTGACCACGTCTTTTGCTGCGGCGAGATGATGGCACATCTTTTCGACACCCTCCCCGCTGCCATGCGCGGCGGCTGGGCAGAAGATAGCGCCACGCTTGCGCCGCTGGTGACAGCGGCAACCCACGCGGGCGACGCCGTGATGGTCAAAGGCTCACACAGTATGCATATGGAAATCATCGTTGCGGCGCTAAGCGCCCCGTCCGCTTTGCCTCATCAATTAGCGAGTTAAGTAGAAAAGGCCTTAACGCACCATGCTCTATTATCTTCTTTTTCCCTACGCGCATGAGTTTATCGCGTTCAACCTATTTCGCTACATTACGTTTCGCACAGGCGGTGCTTTGCTCACCGCCTTGATCATTTGTTTTGTGCTTGGCCCACGCCTGATCCGCTGGCTTCGCGCTAAACAAGGCGAAGGCCAGCCCATCCGCGACGATGGCCCTGAAACACACCTGAAAAAACGCGGCACGCCCACCATGGGGGGGCTGATGATCCTTATCTCTGTGATTGTCAGCACGCTTTTATGGGGCGATTTAGAAAACACTTATGTATGGATTGTTCTGTTTGTGACGGCAGGCTTTGGGCTGGTCGGCTTTCTGGACGATTATCAAAAACTCACCAAGCGCAACGCGCATGGCGTTCCGGCCAAGGTTCGTCTTAGCATCCAGATTGTCATCGCAGCGATAGCAACCTATGCCATTATGAGCACGGCGACAGGCAGCCATATCACCGACATCGCGATCCCCTTTTTCAAAGATTTGTGGCTGCCTTTAGGAAGCTTTTTTATCGCCTTCGCCGTTTTCGTCATGGTGGGGGCCAGCAACGCCGTCAATCTTACGGACGGCCTTGACGGCCTTGCCACCGTGCCCGTCCTCATCGTCGCCTTGTGCTTTGGGATGATAGCCTATCTCGTCGGCAATATGGTTTTCGCCAATTACCTGCAAATCGCGCATGTGGCTGGCGCGGGCGAGCTGTCCGTTTTTTGCGGCGCGCTTGTCGGCGCTTGCCTTGGCTTTCTATGGTTCAACACGCCGCCCGCGCAGGTGTTTATGGGCGATACAGGCTCCCTCGCGCTTGGCAGTTCCATTGGCGTGATTGCCATCATCATCAAGCACGAAATCGTTCTGGCCATCATTGGCGGCCTCTTCGTTATGGAGACCGTGTCCGTTATCATCCAAGTGGCCTCGTTCAAGCTGACCGGCAAGCGCGTCTTTAAAATGGCGCCGATTCATCACCATTTCGAAAAACTGGGTTGGTCAGAGCCAACCGTCGTGATCCGCTTTTGGATCATCGCCTGCATCCTTGCTTTGATCGGCATGTCCACCTTGAAACTGCGTTAAAAGGACGGATTATGCCAGCTCTTGCCCGTACCGATCAAACGATTATTGGCCGCTGGTGGTGGACAGTCGATCGCTGGACTCTGGCCACCATCGTCATATTGATGGGCATCGGCATTCTACTGATCCAAGCCGCCACGCCTGCCGTCGCCGTCAAACATGGCCTGAGCAACTTTTACTTTGTTGAGCGTCATCTGGTGATGCTGGTTCCGGCGCTGTTTATGATGTTCGCACTATCACTTCTCTCGCCGCGCCATGTTCGCACTTTGGCCGTGGGGGGTGTCCTCCTCTTCCTCCCGCTTTTGGCCGTCACACCTTTTTTTGGTGTCGAGATTAAAGGCGCAACGCGCTGGCTGAGCCTCCTTGGCCTTTCCATCCAGCCATCCGAGTTTATCAAGCCCTTCTTCACCGTAATTGCCGCGTGGCTCTTTTCCCGCCAATGCAGCCGTCTTGGCTTTCCGGCGATGGGGGTTAACGTGACGCTCTACGCGCTCATCCTCCTCTGCCTTTTGGCGCAACCCGATATCGGCATGACCACGCTGGTCTCTATGATCTGGTTCGCCCAATTCTTTTTGGCGGGGATGCCGCTTGTTCTTGCCGCCGCCCTTCCCGTTTTAGGTGTCGCGAGTCTTTTCTGTGCCTATACCTTTTTTCCGCATTTTGCCTCGCGCTTTGATCGCTTTATCAGCCACAGCGGCGATACCTATCAAACCGACAAGGCACTGGAAGCCTTTACCCACGGTGGCCTGTTCGGCACAGGCCCGGGCGCAGGAATGGTCAAGATGTCCCTGCCCGACGCGCACGCGGACTTTATCTTTGCCGTCGCGGGGGAAGAGCTGGGCCTCATCGGCGCTTTGGTCATCGTCCTCTTGTTTTCCTTTATCATCCTGCGCGGCCTGTGGAAGCTCAGGGGCGAAAACAACCTGTTTATCCTGCTGGCCGTCAGCGGCCTTTTGGTCGAGTTTGGCCTGCAAACAGCCATCAATCTTGGCTCCACCCTGCACCTAATCCCCGCCAAAGGCATGACCTTGCCCTTTATCTCCTATGGTGGGTCGTCCCTGTGGGCTATCGCGATCCAGATGGGCATGCTCCTTGCCCTCACCCGCAAACGCTATGGCCTTATGGACATTTGATCTTTTTTTGCCCTCTTTGACCTTCCTACCCTTGCGGATCATCGTGAAAAGGGCTCTATTAAGGGCGTTTCAAGCACTGCACCGTCTAAAGGGTTTTGTTCCATGCGCGATACGCCACCTTTGATCCTTTTGGCTGCCGGAGGAACCGGTGGTCACGTCTTTCCCGCTGAAGCGCTCGCCCGCGAGTTGCTGGGGCGAGGCGCTCGCGTAGCTCTGGTCACAGACTCACGCGGCCACCAGTTTGGCGGCGAGCTATCCCTTCCCGTTTACCGCCTTCGCGCTTGCCCCTTGGGCAAAGGCCTGATCCGCAGGGCACTTAGCATCGCCATCATGGGCGTCGGTGTCGCACAGGCCCTGTGGCTCATCCACCGCCAGCGCCCTTCGGCGGTGGTCGGGTTTGGTGGCTATCCTTCAGTGCCAATCCTCTACGCCGCCGTAAGATCGGGCGTACCCATCATCCTGCACGAACAAAACGCCGTACTGGGCCGTGCCAACCGCACCATGGCCCCCATGGCCCATACGCTCTGCACCGCCTTTCCCCATGTGGCAGATGTCCCCGTCCTTAGCGATACGCGCCTTGTCCCTACGGGCAACCCCGTGCGTCCCGCCTTTGCGGCACACCGAGGTGATCCGTATCCCCCTCTTGGCAAAGACGATCCCATCCGACTGCTCGTGCTTGGTGGCTCGCTGGGGGCCAACGTTTTCAGCCATGTCGTTCCCAAGGCGCTGGGACTTATGCCTGAAACCTTACGCAGCCGCATGATCGTCGCGCAGCAATGCCGCGCCGAAGATATTGAAACCGCCCGCGCGGCCTTTGCCGCCGCAGGAATCGTGGCCGAAGTCTCAGCCTTCTTCAAAGACGTTCCCGAACGCATGGCCACCGCCCATCTGATTATTGGCCGCGCAGGCGGAGGCGCGATTGCCGAGCTGGCCGCGATTGGCCGCCCCTCTATCCTCGTCCCCTTCCCCCACGGCCATGCGGGCGAGCAAAAAGCCAACGCGGCGGCCTTAGCGGATGCAGGCGGCGCTTGGCTTATTCCCGAAGAAGCCTTTTTGCCGGAGTCCTTGGCGATGCGCCTTGAATCGCTGTTGGCCCTCCCCGCCACGCTTGCCAAAACAGCGGCCGCCGCACGAGGCTGGGGCAGCATCACGGCAGCGGACGCTTTGGCCGACTGTGTATACGAAGCCATGGGTCTGCCAACCCCCAAAACACTGGCCGCCCTAAGCGCCAATCCCGATAGGGACGGCCAAGAAAGCCTTTTGGCTTTAGCAACGCACGAGTTTTATTCATGATACTACCAACAGCGCCTTTTACGACGAACAAAACGCAGCTGTTCAGCCCCCCTCTTGATGTTGGCACGATCCACTTTGTCGGCATCGGCGGGATAGGGATGAGCGGCATTGCCGAAATCCTGCACACCCTTGGCTATAAGGTGCAAGGCAGCGACCTGACCGACAACGCGAACGCCCGCCGCCTGCGCGGCATGGGGCTTTCCATCATGATCGGGCACAGCGCGGAGAACCTTGGCAACGCCGCCATCGTCGTCATCTCGTCCGCCGTTAAAAAAGACAACCCCGAAGTCATCGCCGCGCGCGAGGCCTTTTTGCCCATCGTGCGCCGCGCCGAAATGCTGGGCGAGCTGATGCGCCTGAAATGGGCGGTTGGCGTAGGTGGCACACACGGCAAAACGACGACAACCTCGATGATCGCGACGCTGTTTGACGAAGCGGGCCTTGACCCCACCGTCATCAACGGCGGGATCATCAACACCTATGGAACCAATGCCCGCCTTGGCAGCGGCGACTGGATGGTTGTGGAGACGGATGAATCCGATGGCAGCTTTACCAAGCTTCCCGCCACCATTTGCATCGTCACTAACATGGATCCCGAACATCTGGATCATTACAAAGATTTTGACGCGGTGCGCCGTGCCTATGCGACCTTTGTTGAAAACATCCCCTTTTATGGCTTTGCGGTTTTGTGCATCGACCATCCCGAAGTGCAAGCGATGGTCGCACGGATCAAGGATCGCAAGATCATCACCTATGGCCTATCGCCGCAAGCCGATGTCCGCGCCGTCAATATCAAGGCCAGCCCTGACGGCTCGACCTTTGATGTCCACTTTACCTGTCGCAAAACGGATCAAACAACCACGCTAACGCAGCTTTTCTTGCCCATTATTGGCCGCCATAATGTGCAAAACGTCCTTTCGGCCTTGGCGGTCGGCTGGCAACTGGGCTTTACCCACGACGTCATGCGGAGCGCCTTGTCCAAGTTCGAAGGCGTCAAGCGCCGCTTTACGCGCACAGGCTGCGTGGGCGGCATTACCATTGTAGACGATTACGCACACCACCCGATTGAGATCAAAGCGACGCTGCAAGCCGCACTGCAAGCCAAGGGCGAAAAAGGCCGCGTGATCGCCGTGATGCAACCCCACCGCTATTCGCGCCTATCAAGTTTGATGGCCGAGTTTTGCACCTGCTTTAACGATGCCGATTGCGTGATCATCGCAGACGTGCATCCGGCTGGCGAAAGCCCCATCGAAGGCGCGAATAAGGAAGCGCTTGTCGAAGGCCTTCGCGCCCACGGCCACCGCGAGGCCATCGCCCTTTCCTCACCGCAGGCGCTGGCGCAAACGATCCATGAGCTGGCCAGCGAGGGCGATTACGTCATCTGCCTTGGCGCTGGAACGGTTTCTTCGTGGGCGCATGCCCTGCCGGATGAGCTTACCGCCCTCCTCGCCTCCCCCGCCCAAGCCGGACGGGCGTGATGCTAGATACACCCATCGCACCTCAAGAGTCGGCAACAACATTGCCTCAAGCTCGCTGGTGTCCCCTCCCCCTCGCGGGGAGGGATAGGGAGGGGGGGCATCCACTTGTCACGAATTTGCAAGATAACCACCCAGTCGCTCCCCCCCCTCCCCCGCTCGCACCGCTACGCGGTTCTCGCCTCCCCTCCCCGCGAGGGGGAGGGGGATTAAAGACGCCTTTCTACGAAGGGAGAGTGTACGCATGACTGACACCCCCCTCCCCAACAACCTTCTCTCCCACCTGCCTGTCGTACGCGGGAAGCTGACCGCGAATGCGCCGCTGAAAGACAACACATGGTTTGGTGTCGGCGGCAACGCCGAGGCTCTCTTCAAGCCCGAAGATACAGAGGATCTGGCCACATTTTTGCGGGGATGCCCTTCCACTATTCCCCTCACCGTCATTGGCGTCGCCTCGAACCTTCTGATCCGCGATGGCGGCGTGGCAGGCGTCGTGGTCAAGCTTGGCCCCGCCTTTGCCTCCATTACCACCGAGGGCGAGATTATTACGGCAGGCACGGCGGCGCTTGATCTGAACATCGCCCGCGCGGCGCAAAAGGCAGGGATCGCAGGGCTGGAGTTTCTCTCTGGCATACCGGGAACGCTGGGCGGCGCTTTGCGCATGAACGCAGGCGCGCATGGCGGCGAGATTAAAGACATCGTGACCTCTATCACCGCGCTGGATCGCACAGGCCACGTCCACACCCTTACGCCACAGGAAATGGGCTTTGCCTATCGCCACAGCGCCGCGCCATCAGACTGGATTTTCACAAGCGCCACGCTGCGAGGCCGCGCCGCGCCACCTGAAGTCATCGCCACACGTATGAAAGAAATCGCCGAGGCAAGAGCCGCCGCGCAGCCCCTTCGTGAAAAGACAGGCGGATCGACCTTTGCCAACCCCGAAGGCCATAAGGCGTGGGAGCTGATTGACAAGGCGGGCTGCCGCGGCCTGACCCGTGGCGGCGCGATGATGTCGGAAAAACACTGTAATTTCATGATTAATACAGGCAGCGCCACCGCCGCCGACCTTGAAGCTTTGGGCGAAGAAGTCCGCCGCCGCGTACACGAACAATCAGGTATTGAATTGCAATGGGAAATCCGCAGAATAGGGGTTAGAAGTTAGGGAGAGATTATGTTACTCGCGCTCCTACAACGTCATCCCCGCGAAAGCGGGGATCCCGTTTATTTTCTCGCTTTTTCGATATAGATTCGCGCTTATCGTCCAGCCATGAAAACAAACGGGATCCCCGATCTGCGCGATGCTTCCGCATCGCTTGTCGAGGATGACGCTAATGGGGAAAGTGTGACTCTATACCACCTTAACCCCCAGCCCTTACTAAAGGATTACGTCCATGACCCAGACCAAAAAGAAAGTAGCCGTTTTGATGGGCGGCTGGTCCGCCGAGCGCGAAGTCTCGCTGATCAGTGGCGGCGCAGCGTGCAAAGCCCTGCAAGAGCTGGGGCATGAGGTTCTGGCCATCGATGTGCAACGCGATCCTCTGGGCCTTGTTCAAACGCTCACCTTGCAATCGACAGGCAAACCCGATGTCGTCTTTAACGCGCTTCATGGCCGCGTGGGCGAGGACGGCACGATCCAAGGCCTCCTTGAG
Source organism: Bdellovibrionales bacterium (assembly GCA_041662785.1). Classification (NCBI taxonomy): domain Bacteria; kingdom Pseudomonadati; phylum Bdellovibrionota; class Bdellovibrionia; order Bdellovibrionales; species Bdellovibrionales bacterium. The sequence goes on from JBAZRW010000005.1 coordinate 51,063, forward strand.
TTTATCGGCATTCCCTATACGCATTCGGGCGTTTTGGCGTCTGCCGTCGCCATGGATAAGCCGATGATGAAAATTGTGGCCAGCCAAGCGGGCGTGCGCTGCCCGCAAGGCGTTGTCGTAACCCGCGAGAAAATCGTGCAGGACGGCTATCCCATGAAGCCTCCCTTTGTCATCAAACCCACCAACGAAGGCTCTAGCGTTGGCGTGCGTCTGGTGACGTCCGAAGAAGACTTGCAAAAGATAGAAGAAGACGGCTGGATCTATGGCGATACGGTTTTGATCGAGACCTTTATCGCAGGGCATGAGCTTACCGTCGCGGTTCTGGGGCATGGGCACGAGGCCAAGGCTTTAGCGGTGACCGAATTGCGACCCAAGGGCGGGCACGCCTTCTATGACTACACGGCCAAGTATTCAAGCGGCGAGACCGATCATCTTCTCCCTGCCCCTTTACCCCAAGAGGTCTATGACGAAGCTATGCGACTGGCCGTTTTGGCCTATCGGGCGGCAGGCTGTCACGGCGCGGCGCGTGCCGATTTCCGCTGGAACGATGCTCAAAAAGGGACGGAAGGCCTTTATTTCCTTGAAATCAACACTCAACCGGGCATGACGCCTCTTTCCCTTTTGCCAGAGCAGGCCCAATATGCTGGAATGTCGTTTAACGACCTGATTCAATGGATGCTGGACCACCCCACATGCCCCGCCTAGTTAAAAAACCGCTGCGCGGCAGCGTTCGTCAAAATACCCAAAGCCGCCGCATGGTGGAAGAGGACTCGCCGCGTCTGGGCTTTGGCGCGCGCCTCGCCATTATGGTTCTTATCGCGCTGGCCATCCTCAGCTTCGCCTCTTGGTCTTGGCACAACCGCTGGCCACACCGCCTTCTGGCCAGCTTTGAAGCCACAGTTCTGAACGCCACAAAAAGCGTCGGCTTTGCCGTAAGCGACGTAACGGTCGAAGGCCGTCACTATACGGATCGTGCCGCCCTTTTCGCAGCGCTGGGCATCGCGGCGGGAAGCCCCATTTTCACCTTTGCCCCCCAAGAGGCTCACGACAAAATCATGGCGCTCCCATGGACGCGCAGCGTTTCCATTATCCGCAGCCTACCCAATAAAATCATTATTCGCCTTACCGAACGTCAGCCCATCGCGCGGTGGCAACACGATGAAAAGACCATCGTCATCGATCAAGATGGCCAAGAGCTATCCGCTGCCAAGCCCGAAGAATTCACCAACCTACCGTTGGTCGTCGGCAATGCGGCGCCCGAACAAACGCAAGCCCTTCTCACCTTGCTTCTTGATTATCCGCCTGTCGCCCGTTCGCTAAAGGCCGCCGTGCGCGTTGGGCAAAGGCGCTGGAACTTTTTCCTTAATCCCAACATTCTGATACGTCTGCCGGAGATTAACGTCGATGAAGCGCTGGTCAAGCTGACAACCTTGATCCAAGAACAAAATGTTCTTAATCGCGCCATCGCCTCAATTGATCTTCGCTTTCCTGATCGCACCGTGATTGAATCAGGAGCGCAACCCACGACGCCGCAATATAGAGAGACAAGCGAATGAACCGCATCACCCAATGGCTTTTTGACAAACCAAATGCAACGCAGGGCGATGTTTTTGCCGCGCTGGATATCGGCACAAGCAAGGTCGCTTGCTTTATCGCCCATCTGGATGACATGGGCCAGCCGCACGTCATAGGCATTGGCCATCAATTGTCCGAAGGCATTCGCGCCGGTCTTGTCGCCGACATGGACGCGGTGCGCCGCGCTGTGTCCGCCGCCGTTGCGACAGCCGAACAAATGGCTGGCGAGAACATTGAGCGCGTGATCGTCAACGTCGCCGCGCCACAGCTCCTTTCTCAAACCGCTGCGGTTGCGCTTCCACTTGGTGGGCGTGAGATTACGGGCGCGGATATGGATCGCCTTGTGGCCCAAGCCCAAACCATGGCCGCCGAAGATAGCGACGGCCACGCGATGGAGCTTCTCCACACCCTGCCCGTTCATTACGCATTGGATGGCGGCCATGGGATCAGGGAACCCATCGGCATGATTGGCAATATGCTGCAAGCCGATTATCATTTGATCTCGGCTGCCTTTGGCCCCGTACGCACGCTGGAAACCGCCATTGCACGCTGTCATCTGGAGGTTGAGCGGCTTGTCGCCTCACCTTTGGCCAGCGGCCTATCCTGCCTTGTCGAAGATGAAATGGATTTGGGCTGCACGCTGATCGATATCGGCGCGGGCACGACCAGTATCGGCATCTTTTTCGACGGCCATATGATCTTTTCCGATGGGCTGCCCATCGGCGGCCTTCATATCTCAAACGATATAGCACGCGGCCTGACCACCACCTTTTCCTATGCCGAGCGGATAAAAACGCTTTATGGCAACGCCACGCTTTCCCCTGCGGATGAGCGCGATATCATCAACGTGCCCCAAGTCGGTGAGGAAGCGCCAGAGTTCGCCAACCATCTGCCCAAATCTCATTTGATCCGCATCATCGGCCCGCGCCTTGAAGAGATTTTTGAAATGATCCGCGCACGCCTTATCAAAAGCGGCGTGTCAGAGATGGCCGGCAGGCGCGTCGTGCTGACAGGCGGCACTAGCCAGCTTCCGGGCATTCGCGATCTGGCCAGCCGCATTTTGGATAAACAGGTTCGTCTTGGCCGTCCGCTTCGGATCACACGGCCTTATCAGGGACAGCGCAGCACGTCCCCAACCTTGACAGGCCTTGCCGAAGCGACATCCGGCCCCGCCTTTGCGACGACGGCAGGCCTTCTTATTTCGGCGCTTCAACCCGACGGCCTTGACCCGCAATCAGGCTTTGATCTTGGCAATAGCGGCGGATTGATCAACCGCTTTGGCCAATGGATGAAACAGGGTCTTTAGCACTGCACGATTCATCTGTAGCGAAAGCTGATGAGTTGGAACCAATCGTACCCATATTCCGTCACTCCCGCGCAAGCGGGAGTCCCGTTTTCTTTTTAAAACAAACGGGATGCCCGCTTTCGCGGGCATGACGCCATTTGTTAATAGTGTTTGCCTAGCCTATTTTACTTTAAATCGTGCGCCTTAGATACGGCACGCGGCTGATGATCCACACCAGCGCCGCCGTGACAACAAGCGTGGCGAGGCTAAACGCCGGAATATAGATGTACGGCGAGAACATCCCCCAAAAGCCCTGCATGTCATGCAAATAAGCCAGTGGGATCATGTGCAGCAGATAGATGCCAAAGGTCAGCTTGGCCACAGCGGGCGTTAGCTTCGCGCCCAGCAACGGAAAATCCATCCGCCGCAGCAAGAACATCAAGCTGAGCGAGAGGAAAATGTTCGTCACGCTAAGGTTCTTGAAGAAGTACGCGGCCTCACCATGCTGCGTTGTCATATTGACAATATATAACGCCACCGGAGTCACAACAGCCATCCCCACGGTCGCCAGCGCCAGCTTGCGCGTCGAGATCGGCAGGTCATGATAACGCACCAGATACCCCGTCAGGTAATAGGGCACATAGGTCAAAAACCACGTCAAAAACAGGTTGGATTCGCCGACATACCATGCCTCATACATCGTTTGAACGGCATCGATGGCAAAGGCCACGCCGATGAAGAAAACAAGCTCTCTGGTTGTCAACTTGGCGATGATGGCGCGGAACACGGGCGTGAAAAGGTAGAGGCCCAGCAGCATGTACATAAACCACATATGATAATAAGGCTTGCCCGACGCCAGTTTCTCCACAACATAGGAAAACGTGAACGGCTCTTGCACGTTTTCGCGGAAGTAACCCCACACAATATAAAGCACCGACCAGAACAGGATGGGGATGAGCACGCGGCTCATGCGCTTTTTATAAAAATCGCCAAGGCTTTCGTTGTCATGCGGCGCAAGGAGCAACGCGCCGCTGACCATCACAAAGACAGGCACGCACCAGCGCACCAAAACATCAAAACTGCTGCCATACAGCCAAAGGAAAGAGCCGGGCTCGCTGTGCCACGGCACGCCCACGGACACATGCACAAAAATGACGGCAAAGATCGCCAGAATCCGCGCGTTGTCGAGCCACGTCATGATGCTTCTCCTCTGCCAGAAAAAGATAAACCAGCAGCAGTATCCATGACGATTTATAAGGAAATGGTTAAAATACCTGCGTAGAGATGCATGTGCCTATTGGCTTAGTGAAGGAAAAAGTGGTACTTTATCCACCTAACATAGAAACCATTACAAGGTATCGCATGCCCTACGTTCCCAAAGGTCTTCCCCCAAGCATTAGTTTTGAGACCATTGCCATCCTAAAAAAGCTTGGGGATGCGAGAGATGCTTTGGCAGAACTACGCGGGGTTTGTGTTAGCATTCCCAACCAAGACATTTTAATCAGCACTCTTTCACTACAAGAGGCAAAAGAAAGCTCTGCTATCGAAAATATCATAACCACCCACGATGCTCTTTATCGCAGCGATAATATTGCTAAAGAATTTGCCAATTCAGCATCAAAGGAAGTCTACAGCTATGTCGATGCGTTACGCAGCGGATTCTCCATGGTTAAAAAGGCTCACCTTTTGACAAATAACCACATTTTAGAAATTCAAAAAACTCTAGAACAAAACGGAGCGGGATTTCGAAAAATACCTGGAACGGCGCTCAAAAATGATCAAACGGGCGAGATCGTTTATGAACCACCTCAAGACGGCCAACAAGTTCTCTCTTTGATGGCAGACCTTGAACGATTCATTAATGATGAAAGCGTTTGTGATTGGCATCCCTTGATAAAAATGTGCATAATTCACCATCAGTTTGAAAGCATCCATCCATTTTACGATGGCAACGGCCGCACGGGACGCATTATCAACATCCTCTATCTCGTCAAGCAGGAGCTGCTTAACTCGCCCGTTCTTTATCTATCTCGCTACATCAACCGCAGCAAAAATGAATATTATCGTTTACTGCAAGCTGTCCGCGACGATGGGGCATGGCAAGATTGGGTTCTGTACATCCTCATGGGAATCGAAAAAACAGCCAAACAAACAACACAATTGATCGAAAACATACGCGACCTGATGCTATCCTATAAACACAAAATCCGCTCCGAACAGCCAAGAATGTATTCTCAAGATTTGATCAATGTCTTGTTTAGCCATCCCTATAGTAAGATTGAGTTTCTGATCCGTGATCTGGAAATCAGCCGCCTCACGGCAACTCGCTATTTGGACATATTGGTCACTATGGGCCTTCTAAGTAAGCACAAAATCGGACGAAGCAATTATTATATCAACGTCCAACTCTTTGATTTACTTAAGAATGGTCCTGAAGCATAAACCGTTTATACACGTCCTCAGAACATGTATAGAAAACAGCCTTTTTCTATACATGTTACCCTTGATGTGTATAGAGATATTCCCTTTCCTATAGAAAAGCCGTTTCATACCACTCCTTGGTTGACTTGGTTACCCACCCTTTGCGGCATCGTCGATAAGGAGCTGGACTGTCTCGCGGCCCTGCCATACGTTGCGGCGGACATGCCCCGCCAGATGAACACTATGCCCAACATGCGCCAGAAGCGACGCGCCAAGGTCGCTTTCCATTGCGCGAAAGGCGATGGCGGAAAGCGATGCCCCGCCTTGGCTGGCGATCACCTTGACGTGTTTTTCGCCCACGATATCGGCGCGAATTATTTTGCAATCCGCCAGAGCAAAGCGCGGCTCGGCATTGCCAGTGCCAAAGGGCGAGAGGGCCGACAGCCTATCAATAAACGCGCTATCCAAAGCGCCCGCCGAGGCGAGGCCATCCAGCGTCAGGGTCGGAACGAACGGCTCGGCCTCTAGCTGCTTTCCAATACGCTCGACCAAAAACGCATGAAGCGCGTCGATTTTATCCTTGGCGACTGTCAGGCCCGCCGCCATCTTATGCCCGCCGCCATTGATCAACAGGCCCGCCTGCCGCGCCGCGATAACCGCCGCGCCCAGATCGACGTTGCCGACGCTACGCCCCGATCCTTTGCCAATCGCTTGATCGATGCCGATGACAATCGCGGGGCGATGGAATTTGTCTTTAAGCCGTGAGGCCACAATGCCGATCACGCCTGCGTGCCAGTTTTCCGACGCCACAAACGTAAGCGGCGCGTCCTCGTCAAAAATCATCATCTCCGCCTGCGCCAGCACGTCGGCTTCGATGGCGCGGCGCTCACCGTTCAGCTGGTTCAGATACTCGGCTATGCCGATGGCCTCGGCCTCATCCTCCATCGCCAGAAGCTTCGCGCCCGTGTCGGACTTGCCAACGCGCCCGCCCGCGTTCAGGCGCGGCCCCAACAGAAAGCCCGCCGTATAGGCATCAAATGGCGGCGTGGCGGCGCTAACCCGCGCCAGCGCGGCGATCCCTACATTGCCCCGCGCTTCCATCACCTTCAGCCCTTGCGTGACAAAGGCGCGGTTAAGGCCCGTCAGCTTTACGACATCGCACACGGTTCCCAAGGCGACGAGATCCAGCCATTGTTTCAAGTCAGGCTCTGGCCGCGCATCGCTATAAAAACGCGCCTCACGCAAGGCGCGGTTGACCGCCACGACAAACAGATACGTCACGCCCACGGCGGCCAACGTCCCCAACGTGTCCATCATCTCATCATCAAGGCGATTGGGATTCACGATGGCGACAGCGGGCGGCAGCGAAGGCTCTGCCGCATGATGATCGATCACGATCACGTCAAGCCCCGCCTCACGCGCAGCAGCCAGCGGCGCGTGCGCCGTCGTGCCGCAATCCACGCATATCGCGAGCGTAATACCCTGCCCCGCCAGCTTTTTCATGGCGGCCTCATTGGGGCCATAGCCTTCGGTCAGGCGGTCGGGAATGTAGAGGTCAAGCTTATGCCCCAGCGCCCGCACAAAACGGACCAGCAGCGCCGAGGACGTCGCGCCGTCCACGTCATAATCACCAAACACCGCCATGTGCTCATTATTCTCTAGCGCCAGAACAAAGCGCGAGACGGCCTTATCCATATCTTGAAGACGCGAAGGGTCGGGCATGGAATCCCGCAAGCGTGGCGCAAGAAATGACTCCGCTGTTTCAACCGTCAGGCCGCGCGCGCTAAGACTCCGCGCCAGAATGTCAGGCAAACTGTAACGCTGCGCGATGGCCAGCGTCTGCCGCTCATCATAGGCACGCGCCACCCACCGCCGTCCGGAAAAAGAAGCCTCAATGCCAAGGAAGGAGGAATGGGTCATGCTCTGCTAAAGGTTAGAGGTTCGAAAGGTTAGTGGTTCATTTTCTCACAATCGTCATCCCGCCGAAGGGCGGGATGACGGTAAAAGGAAACGACAGGACATAACGTATTCCACCACGCTCTACACAAATGGAATCGAAATACTTGGATAAACAACCAGTTTTTCTGAAGATTCTTTTGGGTGCAACTCCAATGCACGAATATGTTCAAGGGACTGATACACTTTGCCATGATAAGCAGCAAAGACTTTACCTCCACCCGTTGTTTCTTGACCAAAGATATAATTCATCGTCGCAATCGCGGCCAAAACGTTTTGTGGAGCATCGCTTCCTAAAAAGCCAAGGGGCAAAGAACTGCCCGTCACGGCAATGATTTTTTTATCCAAGACGGGGGTTAAGCGATAAAGCGCCTCCGTAACCTTTGGAAGCAGATAAGTGCCTACGGTAACAAGAACGCGTTGATTATCAATGCAAGCCACAATATCGAGCAGTTGTTTAATATCATTTATGACAAGATCGCGGCTATCTTTTGCAAAAGGATCAAAGGCCGAAAAGATATCGTCATTGATCCCCCATTTTTGAATCTCATTCATCACACGTATGGACGGCTTCGATTGAGAAGGGATGATCGTTTCCAATGTTGGGGAGTAAGAAGACGAAATCGTCCCACCAATGCCGATTAGAGCAATAATGCTGGGGTTTGATATAAATCCTTCCTTCGCGAGCATAAAGAGTATCGCATCGCGCTCCTCACCTTGTGGGGGCTGATAGGTGACAATCAATTTTTCAATATCTTCGCTTTGAATCATGTAAAACCCCTTCGCTCTCTTATTTATCCATCACGCAAACGGCTTGCGGTTAAAGTTATGGTGCGCGGTAATATAACGCACCGTACCGGTGCGTGAGCGCATCACAACGCTATGCGTGATCGCGCCGCCTGCAAAGAGCCGCACGCCCTTTAGCGTCGCGCCATTCGTCACACCCGTCGCGGCAAACATCACATCGCCATAGGCCAACTCATTTAGCTCGTATTTCTTACCCAAATCCGTAATGCCCGCCTTGGCGGCACGTCCTTTTTCCGCATCGTTACGGAACACAAGGCGGCCTTGCATCTGCCCGCCGATGCACTGCAAGGCGGCAGCGGCCAAAACACCCTCTGGCGCGCCGCCTGTGCCAATATAAAGATCGATGCCACTATCGGGTTCGGATGTTGCGATCACGCCCGCCACATCGCCATCGCCAATCAGCATGATGCGTGCGCCACAGGCGCGAACGCGGGCGATCAACTCCTGATGACGCGGACGATCAAGAATACACACTTGCAGCTCAGCAAGTTCCGCGCCCTTAGCCCTGGCAAGGTTCTTCAGGTTTTCTTCCGGTGAGGCATCAAGATCGACGACGCCATCGGGCAAGCCCACGCCCACGGCAATTTTATCCATATAAACGTCCGGCGCATGCAAAAAGCCGCCCGCCTGCGCCATCGCCACAACCGCCATCGCGTTGTAGCCGCCCGTCGCGCAAATTGTCGTGCCTTCCAAAGGATCCAGCGCAATATCGACCTTAATACCCTTACCCGTGCCGACTTTCTCGCCGATATAGAGCATGGGGGCTTCATCGCGCTCACCCTCGCCGATCACCACCGTACCCTCAATGTCGAGAACATTCAGCGCCCTGCGCATGCCGTCCACGGCCATTTGATCCGCCATCTTTTCATCGCCGCGTCCAACCATGGTAGCGCAGGACAGCGCCGCCGCCTCGGCCACGCGGCCCAATTCCAAAGCCAAATTACGATCCATATAGGCGTCTTTATGCATGGTCTTCCCCTATTCCTGTTCGATACGAAGACAAAGCGGCTCTTCCCACACGACATCCAATTGAGCCATGCGCGTAAGCGCTTCGCGCAGCTTAGACTCGTTTGTCTTATGAGTCACGATAATGACAGGTACGCTACTTTCCGGCTCGCGCCCCCTTTGTATGATGGACTCGATGGAAATGGCGTGATCGCGCAAAATCGCAGCAATATCGGCCAAAACACCCACTTGATCCCTCACCTGAAGGCGCAAATACCAACGCCCGACGCGATCCTCTGACGGCAGGGGCTTGATGTCCTCAAGACTTGCGGCAGGCCGGATCCAAGGCTTGACCTTTATGTCCCGCGCGATGTCAACCAGATCGCCCACCACAGCGCTGGCCGTGGCGGCAGCCCCTGCGCCGCGCCCAATCAGGTTGAGCGGCCCCACGGCATCACCCTGCAATTGCACAGCGTTCATAACATCATCAACAGAGGCAAGCGGCGAGGACAGCGGCACAAGACACGGGCTGACCCGCTGTTCAATTCCGCCCTCATGAAGCTTGGCGACCCCCAACAACTTAAGGCGGTAGCCAAGCTCGGCAGCATAAGCAAGATCAACGCTGGCAATCCGGCGAATGCCTTCAATCGAAACGGCCTCCATCGTCGGCTTCACACCAAAAGCCAGAGCCGTAAGGATGCAAAGCTTGTGCGCTGTATCAAAGCCGTCCACGTCTGCCGAAGGATCAGCCTCGGCATAGCCAAGCGCTTGAGCCTCTTGCAACACATCCGCAAACTCCAGATGATCACGCGCCATGCGGGTTAAAATGTAGTTGCACGTTCCGTTCATGATTCCTTGAACAGAAAGGATGCGGTTCCCCATCATGGCCTCGCGCAGGGTCTTAATAATAGGAATGCCACCGCAAGCCGCTGCCTCAAACGACAGGCTAACGTAGTTCGCTTCAGCCAAAGCCCCTAACGCAACGCCATGATGGGCAAGCATAGCTTTGTTCGCAGTCACCACGGCTTTGCCAGAAGATAGCGCCCGTTCGCATAACGTCTTGGCAATGCCCTCCACGCCGCCGATCAGCTCCACCACCACATCAACATCCGGCAAATCGGCCAGCAAAGCCGCATCATCCACAAAGCGAACGCCCGAGATATTAAAGGAGCGCGCCTTTTGGGGATCCCGCGCACTCACGGCAACGACCTTGATCGCCCGCCCCACCGAGGCCTCAATTGAGGCCTCATTGTCCTTGAGTAATTGAAAGGTTCCCCCGCCAACGGTTCCAAGACCGGCGATGGCTACGTTGAGGCTTTTCATGAGAGGACTCCTATGGCTTGAGGGCAGAAAAAGGCACATCGTCTTGTTGTGTCGTCTCCTGCGTTCGGCCTTCCTCACCATCAAGCTGAATGTTTCGGATGCGTTCCATTTCGGCCTGAGCCTTCATGTTGTCAGAAGCAAGCGTTTGCCTGTCTGCTTCACGCGTCGACAGTTTGGAGAATCTTGGTTTTTTGTCAGGCACATCGGCAAGGTTCGGCCAGCTTTGGTCGCTCGCCCCCGATGGCACACCGACAACGCGCGGCGCGTTTAGAACGGGCTCGTCCGGCTCACCTGTCAGCCACTGCGGCCCGCGCACGTCGGCGCACGCGCTAAGAAAAAGGGTAAGGAAGAAAAAAACAAGTTTCTTACACTTTGGGGCTGATTTCGATTCACTTTTCATGGTATGAGGAGATCCCACCTGAGTTTACCTTCATCATCATAGCAGTCTTCCGCTCTTCCTATCAAAGAAAAAGACTCAACGGTAACCGTATGACAAACAAAACAAACGATGCCCCCTCTCCCGAAGCTCAAGCCCCCGATTTCGGCGCTATGACGGCCAAGATTATGACCATCGCCGCGCGAAGCCAAAAGCTGCTTACCGCCTACATCGAGCGCAACAAGATGACGATGGGCAAGATGCCCGCCTCTGATTCCGCGCATATTGGCAAGGCCTTTGCCGAGTTTGCCCAAAAAACACTGGCGGATCCCCATCGCTTTGTAGAAACGCAAATCGCCTTTTGGCAGGATTACGTCACGCTGCTAAAACGCACCGTGGCAGCCGCCTCGGCCTCCCAAAAAGCCGAGCCCGTCATTGCGTGCGATCCTTCCGACAGGCGCTTTAAAGACCCCGCGTGGGAAGAGAGCTGGATCTTTGACTATATCAAGCAATCCTACCTTCTGACCTCGCGCTGGGCGCAAACGCTGGTCGAGGACAGCCACGGTCTTGATCCCAAGATCGCCCACAAGGTCAAGTTCTATACAAACCAGATGCTTGATGCGATGGCGCCATCCAACTTCTGGATGACGAACCCCGAAGTACTGCGCACGACGCTTCAAACACGCGGTGAAAATCTGATTCACGGCCTTGAAAATCTGCTAAGCGATATTGAGCGCGGACACGGCAAATTGATGATTTCGATGAGCGACAGCTCCGTCTTTCATCTTGGCGAGAATGTCGCCACAACCAAAGGCAAAGTCGTCTATCAAAACGATCTGATCCAGCTGATCCAATACGCGCCACTGACGGAAAGCGTCAACAAGACGCCCTTCCTGATCGTGCCGCCATGGATCAATAAATTCTATATCCTTGACCTGAAGGCCGAGAATTCTTTTATACGCTATCTGGTGGAACAAGGGCACACGGTGTTTTGCATCTCATGGATCAACCCCGATGCTCGCCACGCGAAAATGGGCTTTGACGATTACATGATGCAAGGCCCCATCGCCGCCGCCGTCGAAATCGCCAAGGCCACAAGCGAAAAAGAGCTAAACATCCTTGGCTACTGCATCGGCGGCACGCTGGTTGCCAGTGCGCTGGCTTGGCTGGAAAACGCGGGCAGCGCCAAACCCGAAGGCATGCCCGCCATTGCCTCAGCCACCTATCTGGTCACGCTCATCGACTTTGCCGAGCCGGGTGATCTGGGCGTGTTCATTGACGAAGACCAAATCGCGCTTCTTGAATCTATGATGGAAGGCCAAGGCTATCTATCCGCTGGTGTGATGGGATCAACCTTTGCCATGCTCCGCGCTAACGATTTGATCTGGTCGTTCGTCGTCAACAATTACCTGATGGGTCACGATCCCTTCCCGTTCGATCTGCTGTCGTGGAACATGGACTCCACCAACTTGCCGCAGGCGATGCACAGCTATTACCTGCGCAATATGTATCTTGAAAATAATTTGATCCAACCCAACCGTCTCTCTATGAAGGACGTGCCGATCGACCTGACCAAGATCAAGGTTCCCACCTTCTGCCTGTCCACGTTCGAGGATCATATCACGCCGTGGCGCTCAACCTACGTCGCCACGCAGACCTATAGCGGCCCCGTGACGTTCTGCCTGTCAAAAAGCGGTCATATCGCGGGCGTCGTCAATCCTCCTGCCAAGAAGAAGTACGGCTATTGGACAAACGACGTGGCCAAGTGCCCCGCCGATCCCGACGAATGGCTTAAGGGCGCAAGTGCGCACGAAGGCTCATGGTGGCCGGAGTGGATCAAATGGCTCTCGCAGTACGCCGGAGAAAAAGTCGCTCCACGCGATCCCGCCACGAACCCGAACGCAACCGAAGACGCCCCCGGCAGCTATGTGAAGACAAGGGTGCTTTAAGGCGTTGGTCGTTTAATAAATACTGGCTCTTGTGGATATACCTTTTCCTTTAGCGTCATACCCGCGCCCATGTTCCTCTGCTTTTGAAAAAGGCAAAAACAACAACGCGGGCATGACGAAAAAGTGTTTAGTCTCCGCGCCCATAGTTATTGTATGGATTGCCATCTGGCGCTGAACGATAGTGCGGTTCAACATAAGTTCCATCTTGGCGAGAGTACCCGTTAACATAAACATCATCGGGGGAACGCCTATAGGATGAGGCCTCGACAGAACCAGAGGCACATAGACCGATAAGCGCGATTAAGAGAACAAGGGATTTATTCATAGCGGATTCCTTTCATCTGTTGGGTGTGGTCGTAAATCGTCAAGGGAATTGAGGTACGCATCGCAATCCTTTGGCGGCGAAACATCGAACTGTTGACCATTGGGAGGAGAGATAGGGAGTCCACAAGGATGACTTGCGGCTAAAGCAAGGGAAACGTGCAACCCGATCCCTAATCCAACAAGCAAACCAATTCCCAGACCCAAAAGAAGAGCAAACCGCCGCCCTGTCTTTCCTGACAGACGGAACCCCTTTTTTTGATGAATGAAAAACAAAGCCCACTTCCCCCAAAGGCCAGCGGACGAATTTCCGCTGGTGGCTGGGAGTTCAGAAACCGCCGTTAGACGATTGCAGAGGCCTTTGGCCGCGAGGCTTGGACATACGCCACTGCCTCCCAGCCATAGGGGCCGGAGGCAGCGTTTGTATCGGCAACGCTATGTGAACACTGACTCAAGAGCCAATGCCACACGCCATTCAAAACTGTTTTGAAAACAATCCTGTTTTCGGACAGGTTTTGTATGGCTAACCGCTAACGGAAGGGTTCTGACACCCCACAAAGGTAGGAGCATTCCTACCTTGCAGGGATAGAATGAGACAAAATAAGGTCTTGGTCAATAGGGAAAGAAAAATAGACCTCTTGCATAACCCTCCGTGTCATTCCGGACGAGCGCCTCGCTTTAGCGAGACGCGATGATCCGGAATGACGATGCATTTTGGGGGTAACACCAACCGCCTTTTAAAATGATCCATTTAAAAAACAAGAAAACGGGATCCCCGCTTTCGCGGGGATGACGCTTGTGAATTGATATTAAAAACAAATCCGTCATTCCCGCGTAAGCGGGAATCCCGTTTGGTTTCTTTCTTAATGAGTCACGTCATAGTGCCGTTGGTATAACAACGGTTATAAAAACGTCTATTACTGATACGCCTTGGCCAACATCACATATTCCTCGGCGCGGAAGGTGAATTCGGCCCGTTCGGCATCATTGATGTCGCGCCAGTACTTGGCCGGAGAGCCCGCCCATATCTGCCCACTCTTCACAACCTTATGGGGCGTGAGCAAAGCCCCCGCCGCCAGCATCCCCCCACGCTCAACCCGTGCGCCATCCATCATCGTTGCCCGCATGCCGATAAACGCGCCGTCCTCAACCGTACAATCATGCAAAAGAACGCCGTGGCCGATGGTCACGCCGTCCCCAATGATCGTGCCCTGCCCGCCTTCGGTGACATGCACAATCGTGCCGTCCTGAAGGTTTGTCTTGGCCCCGATGCGGATAGGCGCAACGTCGCCACGTAAAACGCACATCGGCCAAACAGACGCTTCCGCGCCGATCACAACATCGCCAATCACGACAACAGACGGCGCCAGAAAGGCGCTTTCGGCGATTTGGGGCATGACCCCACGAAAAGGAAGGATGGTAGGCATAGGGTTAAATGAGTTGATAAGGTCGAGCCTGTCAACCCCCAAACCCCGATCTTGATCCCTTTGGCCAGTCTGCTAGACTCGCTCCCCATGGAATGGAAAGACGAAGGCATCGTGTTATCGGCAAGGCCGCATGGCGAGACAGCCATGATCGTGACGCTGCTCACGGCGGCTCATGGCTGCCATGCAGGGCTGGTGCACGGTGGGCAAAGCCGCCGCCGCCAAAGCCTGCTTCAGGCAGGCAACCATGTTGAGGCGCGGTGGAACGCACGGCTAACCGATCACCTTGGCAACTATACGCTAGAGCCTTTGACCGCCTTTGCCGCGCCGTGGCTGAGCGACCCCGAAATCCTTGCCCTCCTTGCCAGCGCGACCACAATCATTGAGGCCAGCCTGCCAGAGCGCCAGCCCATGCCGCGCTTGTTCGACAGCCTGATCGCGTTGTTCTCTCTGCCCGATAGGAGTCTGTGGGCCCCCGCCTATATCCGGTGGGAAATGGGCGTGTTAGAGGCGCTGGGCTACGGCATGGATTTGTCCTGCTGCGCCCTGACGGGGCCAAGAACGGCCTTGCCTTTATCAGTCCGCGCACAGGCCGCGCCGTCACGCAAGAGGCCGCCGCGCCCTATCACGGCAAGCTGCTGCCCCTGCCCTCTTTCCTGTGCGGCAACCCAATGTGGGATGAGAGCGACATCCTGCAAGGCCTTGACCTGACGGGTCATTTCCTCTCGCGCCATGTCTTTGCCAACCCGCAAAACCGCCGCCTTGTGCCCGAAGATGGAACGCTGCCCCAAGCCCGCCAGCGCCTTGCGGCCTATTATAAAAACCGCCTTGAGCGAGCCGTTGCGGTTGCGTGAATCACTTGGAGCGCATACATTGCGAGGCTAAAGCCTAGCTCGTTTAGTAGGGATCCGATTTTCCCCTTAGCGTCATCCCGCTGAAAAGCGGGATCCAGCTGCGCCGCGTCTGCGGCGCATAAGAGTCTTATGCCGCGCGGACGCGCGGCACTGGATTCCGGCCTTCGCCGGAATGACGATAATGGAAAAATTTGTTTCCATCTCATCAAAAGCAATCTGATCAAATCCAAAGGAATTTCGCGTCACCATGTCTCGCACGACCACCAAGACCAAAGGCAGCGATCTGCCGCCGCAACCCATTTTGGACACCAAGCTGTCCGAGGCTCTGTCAGGGCGGTATCTGTCCTATGCCCTGTCCACGATTATGGCGCGGTCGCTGCCCGATGCCCGCGATGGCATGAAACCCGTTCACCGCCGCCTGCTGTTTGCGATGACGGAGCTAAAGCTTGCCCCCAATTTGCCCCCCAAGAAATGCGCGCGCGTCGTCGGCGATGTGATTGGTAAGTATCACCCGCATGGCGATAGTTCGGTCTACGATGCGCTCGTTCGCCTTGCACAAGATTTCAACCAGCGTTATCCCCTGATCGAGGGGCAAGGCAACTTTGGCAACATCGACGGCGATAACGCCGCCGCGATGCGCTATACCGAGGCGCGCCTGACAGAAGTCGCCCGCCTGCTCATGGACGGCATTGACGAGGACGCGGTCGATTTCCGCGAGACCTATGACGGTAGCGGGCGTGAGCCTGTCGTCCTCCCCGCCGCCTTTCCCAACCTGCTCGCCAACGGCGCGGCAGGCATAGCCGTCGGCATGGCCACGTCCATACCGCCGCATAATGTGGCCGAGCTGTGCGACGCCATGCGCTATCTGATCAAGACCCCGAACGCGAGCATTGATAAGCTGGTGGATTTTGTGGTCGGCCCCGACTTCCCGACAGGCGGCCTTATGATCGAGCCTCGCGCTTCCATCGTTGAATCATATCGCACGGGTCGCGGCTCCTTCCGCCTTCGCGCCAAGTGGGAGAAGGAAGAGATGAAGGGCGGCGCGTGGCAGATTATCGTCACCAAAATCCCCTATCAGGTGCAGAAATCCCGCCTCATCGAAAAAGTGGCGGAGCTTTTGACAAACCGCAAGCTGCCTTTGCTTGACGATATCCGCGACGAGTCGGCGGACGATATCCGCCTTGTGCTGGTTCCCAAAAGCCGTAACGTCGATCCTGCGATTTTGATGGAAAGCCTGTTCCGCCAGACGGATTTGGAAGTCAAGATTCCGCTTAACCTCAACTTGCTGGACAAAGATTGCGTGCCGCAGGTGATGGATCTTCGCGCCGCGATGCGTTGTTACCTTGACCACCGCCAAGACGTGCTAATCCGGCGCTCACGCTTCCGCCTTGCCAAGATCGAAGAGCGGCTAGAGATGCTGGCGGGATACCTGATCGCGTACCTCAACCTTGATAAGGTCATCAAGATTATCCGCACCGAGGACGAGCCAAAGCCTGTGCTGATCAAAGCCTTTGCGCTGACGGACGGCCAAGCCGAAGCCATCCTCAACATGCGTTTGCGCTCCTTGCGCAAGCTGGAAGAGATGGAAATCAAGGGTGAGCAAAAGGAACTCTCTGGCAAGCAGGCCGATCTGAAGAAACTCCTGAAAGACGAAACCTTGCGCTGGCAGCATATCGATGAAGAGCTGGTGGCGTTGAAAAAGACTTTTGGCAAGAACACCACGCTGGGGGCACGCCGGACACAGCTGGCCGACGCGCCAGCGCTGGCGGATGTCGTCTTCGAAGAACCCGTGGTGCGCGAAGCGATCACCGTCGTGCTGTCTGACAAGGGCTGGGCGCGCACGATGCGCGGCCACGAACTTGCGCGGGAATCCATCAAATACAAGGAAGGTGATGAGGAGCGTTTTATCTTTGAAGCGGAAACGACCGACAAGATTTTGCTGTTCGCAACGAACGGGCGCTTTTATACGCTCTCTGCCAATAAGCTGCCCAGCGGGCGCGGCTTTGGCGAGCCTGTGCGCCTGATGATCGATTTGGCGCAAGAGGATGAGATTATCGGCATGATCAAATACGAAGAAGCCGCGAAATACATCGTCGCCAGCACCAATGGTTATGGCTTTATCGTCAAAGCATCGGATGTTTTGGCGCAGACCAAAAACGGACGCCAAGTCCTCAACCTTGGGGACAAAGCGAAAGCCAGCAACTTCGCGCCTGTCGATGGCGATCATGTCGCCGTGATCGGCACGAACCGGAAATTGCTCGTCTTCCCGCTTGATCAACTATCAGAGCTTGGGCGCGGCAAAGGCGTTATGATCCAAAAATATAAAGAAGGTGAGCTGTCGGACATCAAAACCTTCAACCTTGAAGAGGGCCTGACATGGGCCTCGGGTGAGCGCACGCGCACCGAGATCGACCTTCGCCTGTGGATGGGCAACAGGGCAGGCATGGGCCACCTGCCCCCCAACGGCTTCCCACGGACCAATACGTTTTCGTAAAAGCTTAAGCGAAGGTCTACTCGTCACGCTCGTGGGTCGCGCGTTCTTTTACGCTCGCGGATTTGAGCTGGCCACAAGCGGCCATGATATCGCGGCCTCGCGGCGTGCGGATGGGGCTGGCATAGCCCGCGCGATTGACGATATCGCCAAACTTTTGAATCGTCGCCTCGTCCGAACATTCATAAGGGCTGCCGGGCCACGGGTTATAGGGCAGCAAGTTGATCTTGGCCGGAATGCCTTCCAAGAGCTTCACCAGCGCCCGCGCATCGGCGGGGCTGTCGTTCACGCCCTTCAGCATCACATATTCGAACGTAATACGCCGCGCGTTTGTCGCTGTGGGGTAGTCGCGGCACGCTTGGATCAATTCGGCAATCGGGTATTTCTTATTCAGCGGGATCAAAACATCGCGCACCTCATCCGTCACGGCGTGCAAGCTAATCGCCAGATTGACGCCCAGCTCCGCACCACAACGACGGATCATCGGCACAACGCCAGAAGTGGACAGCGTGATCCGGCGCTTGCCAATTGCAAGACCGCCTTCATCCATGACAATCTTCAGCGCCTTGGCAACATTGTCGTAGTTGAACAAAGGCTCGCCCATGCCCATCATCACAATGTTGGAGAGCATGCGCTTTTCAAGGTCGGGGATTTTCCATTCGTTCAGCACGTCCCGCGCCAGCATCACCTGCATAAGGATCTCGGCCGCATCCAGATTGCGCACAAGGCGCATCGTCCCCGTGTGGCAAAAGCTGCATTTGTTCGTGCAGCCAACTTGGCAGGAAACACACAGCGCGCCGCGATCCTCTTCGGGGATATAGACGGCCTCGACCTCATGCCCATCCGCCATCGCCAGAAGCCACTTACGCGAGCCATCCACTGACACAGGCGCGGCGCTCACGGTTGGCCGCCCCACCACAAAATGCGCGGCGATCTTTTCCCGCGCCGCCTTGGCCAGCGTCGTCATGTCGTTAAAATCGGTATGGCCGTGGCAGTACATCGCCGTCCACAGCTGCTTGGCGCGGAAAGCCTCTAGGCCCAGCGCGGCCATCTCGGCCTTCAGCTCATCCAGCGTCAGGCCGACAAGGTTGCGCTTGCCGTCAATCAGGATTTCGGACGGCGCAAACCGCGCCGCATGGCCAAGGATGTTATCGGTGTTCATAGGGAATGTCATGGGCGCATCAATGCCCTATAATCGGCATGTTTGTCAAAAGTTGCGTTAATGCGTCTTTTTGACCGTTTTAGGCGGCGTTTTGGTGCTCTTTTGGGTCACTTTTGGTGTCGTTTGAGCCGGTTTTTGAACCGCCGCCTTGGGCTTAGCGACATCAAGCCCACAAGCCTTGCCGATCGCGTAATAGGCGTCTCCGGCTCCCTTCAAATTGACCACATCGGCCAGCGCCGCGCCGGAGGCCAGCGTCCCCGTAAGCGTAGCGCTTTGCCCTGTCCGCAGTGCAGAAGCGATGGCGCGATCCGTTGCGCTGTCACGCGACCACGCCGTGTCGTCCTGCGTGAACATATCGAACTTCTTACCGCCAATCTGAACCGACACGTCGCTGGCGGGTTTAAATTTCGCACCCGCCGCATAGCTAACAACATCCAGTGCCCCTTCGGAAGGACGCTGCGTGATCATCAAAACAATGTCGCCGCGCTTGGTTTTCTTCTCGCCCTTTTTCACGGGCGGCTTGGCCGTAATCGTCATATAACAAGCAGAGGCATTGCCTTCCGTCATCTGATAGGCTGACCAATAGCCAAATTGGCCAAGGCTTTTAGGCCCAGCCGCCATAGTCGGCGCGCTAAAAGCCGCCAACAGTGTCCCAAAGACAAAGAAAAAGACAATCCGTCGAATCATAGGAAAACCATACGGCAGAAAGCCGCCCTTTGTCTATTGTGGCAAGATATCCATCATCAAGTCTTGATTGGATTCCGGCGGGACATAGGTCGGTTTGGGCGCGGCCTTAGGCTTGGGCGGCTTCACGGGTTTAGGTTTTTCCACCACGACAGGCGGCGCGGCAACAACGGGAGCCTGTGGCGTTGTTGGCGTCGTTTCCGGCGCTGGCGTTGCCGAGGCTGGCACAGGTTCTGGCTCCTTTGGCTTGGGCGCGGCGATGAGCGGCTGCAACACGGGCGCAAGAGATTTAAGCATCTGAGCCGAAAGGGCGCTGGTAAACTTATAGTTGCCCGCCTCCTCGCCCGCGACATGCGCCGTGACCGTTCCAAAAAACTTATCGCCGATATAAAAAACGATCGTGCCCGTTCTGTTCACAACGCGCGATGAAATCAGGCGATGCCCCGCGCCATATTCGTCATAGCGATGATCGCCTGTCCCTGTCTTACCGCCGATGATCAACGGCCTCCCCTCTTCATCAACATACGCGCCGCGCAAGCGACGCGCCGTGCCGTTTTCCACGACCTCCATCATCGCGGCGCGCGCCACGCGGGCGATGGCAGGGTCTAGGACGCGCTCAATCTTATTGCCTGCTGGCGCTAAAACAGTTTCAAACGGCGTGCCCGTGGCAAAGTGCAACTCTTCGAAACGCTGCATCGGCTTACGCAACCCATCGTTCAGCAAGATGCCTGCCAGCTCGGCCAAAGCGCCCGGCCTATCCGCTGAGCTTCCAATCGCCGTGGCGAAACTGGGCGTCAGTTTGTCAAAGGGATAGCCAAGCCGCGCCCAACGCTGCTGAATCCGCGCAAACGCGTCCAACTCAAGCAAAATACGAATGCGCGTGTCCTGCGCCCCTTTTTTGTTGGGATGGAAAAGCCATGCATAGCTTTCAAGGCGGATGGGTTTACTTACCGCAAGCATGGCGCTCCGCGACGCATTCGGGTTGGCCATCTTATAAGACACAAGCCAAAGCTCCAGCGGATTAAGGCCCGTGATATAGCCGCGGTCCGCAAGGTTATAGCGATCCACCGGATAGGAATCATACAGCTTACGCAATCGCTCTTGATCCAAGGGAACGGGCACGGCTTGTTTCATATAAGACTCAAACGCAACATAGGAAGCCTTAGGCTGCAGCGAGCGGAAAAGGATCGCCCGCGCGGTCGCGCCCTTATGCGCCCGCTTGGTCGCTTTATCGATCATCTCGTCAACGCTAAGCTTGGCGTAATCGGAAATGTATTTGTTCAGAAAGGTCATCCCTTCCTTATCCGCATAACGCTCAAGATAGTCTTTGCGGGCGGGATGGTCAGGATCACTAAGCAATTCCTGCTTCGTTTGCTGGCCTTGCGCGATAGTGTAATTCACGATGTCGCGCATCAGGCGGATGAACACAAGGTTGACGGAATCGCGCATCGCTTCACGCAAATCCATAATCCGGAAATCTTCTGCTTTTTCAAAATTCACAAACGTCATCGCGCCGCCGCCCGTGAAAAACGTCTCGCCTGAGTTGCCAGAATACTTGCGATCCATCGCGGCTTGCAGCATTTCATCCAAGGACGCGTCAGGATGCGAGGAAAGCCACACCGTCGCCCATGAGGTCAGAACGTCGGGCGCTTCCTCTGTCAGATCCTTAAGGTCCTCAACGGACAATCCCGCATAGCGGCGATAAAGCTCGCCGACGATTTCAAGATAGGTGATCAGCGTGCGGAGTTTTGCCGTGGAGCCTAAATCCAGTTTCACTCCTTCATTCATGTCCAAGGGCGCATCGATATTGTCGGCCTGCACGCGCAGCTTGTTGCCATCCGCGCCTCGCTCGTACAGCAAAACGCTCCAGTTGATTTTGCTCAGGTCATTGGCGGTGTCAAGGAGACGGAAGCCATACATGCCAATTGCCTTAACATGCTCAGGATCTCCCATTTTCTTCAAAAACGCCGTCACGCCTTTTTGAGCCGTCTGATCCAGCGTGCTTTGCGCGGTCAGGTCAAGACGATCCAGCTCATACAAATTGCGAAGGCCCAACATCTTGAGAAGGTGGGCGCGCAGCGCGTTCGTGGCCTTTTGATCCAGAAAAGCCATGGAGGGTGACGGAGGCGGTTCTGGTAAAAAGCGGAAAGTGGCCGACCGCGTCGCATCGCGCAAGGCCATCGAAATCACGCCCGCCTTCGTCAGGTTCTCTAGCGTCTGATCCGTTAAATCATCCAAAGCCGTCCTATCCGTCAGCAGATAATAGGTCGGGCGGCGCTGCGAGAGGATAAGCCCCAAAGCCTCGCGGTAGGCCGCCGCCTTAAGCCGCAAGGAATCCTCATCCGTTTCAGGAAGGTTCAACGCCGTCATCATTTCCGGCAACTCACGGCCAAACCACGCCCATAGTCCATCACCAATACTGTTAATCTCGCCAAAGCTGGGGCGGGCGCTTAGCGGCGTACTGTTCAAGTATTCTAAGACAATATGCTCGCGCGCAGCGCGGGTGTCCTTTCCGTCCAGATAAACGCGCAAGCTGGCCGAGGCGATCTGGCGCAGCTTATCCGTAATGCCTGCCGTTTGGCCACCCGGAGAAAAACGGAATTTCTCAATCTGCGTGGCCAGCGTGCTGCCACCACCCAAATTGATGTTAGGCGCAAAAAGTTTAAGCCCCTGCCCAAGCGCGGCATAAAAGAAACGATCCCATTGAATGGCTGGATTGCGCGTAACCACTTTGTCGGTCTTAAGCAGATCGCGATCCTCAATAAAAAGGAGCGTATCAACAAGGAGCTTGGGGATACTTTTGAAATCGGGAAAGATATGCGAGGGGTAGCTTGTTTTGTACAAAAGGCTGCCGCCTCGGTCACGCAGCATCAGTCCGGCATCAATCTTAGGCCGATAAATAGGATAAAGACCTTTTTTAACCAGCTCACGGTAAAGCTCCGACGTTCGCGCCTGCTCGATAATATGATAGTCGTAGCTTTCCAGCGTCTTCATAAAAAAGGGCAGATAGCTGTAACCGAGCCGCTGGTTATACGGGCCTGCATGGGGCGCAAGAAAATCAACCGCCGCGCCGTCCTTCACCACATAGGTCAGCGAAGGGGCCAACGAGGAAAGATAGTCGGCTTGCATTCTTGAGGTGCGGATTTCCTCGCCAACAAAGAAACCGACTACGCCGCCAAGCCCCAGCAAAAGAATAAGAGGCGCAAGCCAGATAATCCTTGGCACACGCATTTTATAGGGCCTGTACGTCTGCGCGTGCCCCCCACGACGCTTTGAAGCATGGGGCAGTTTTCCTTTATGCTTCGAACGGGAGGACGTCATACCCAAAAAACCTGCATCGCTAAAAGTTTAAAGAGTCAAAAGTGCATGAAGCATAGAGGCCAGATCGGCCCGTTTGACTTCATGTTGCTCTTTCTTGGCAAGCACCTTGACCAGCACTGTTCCCGCGGCCGCCTCGGTCACGCCAAACAGAATGGCCAATGGCATCCCCGCCTTATCGGCGTATTTAAGCTGCTTATCAAGCTTGGCGGGCTCAAGATAATTCTCAACCGAAAAGCCCGCTGCGCGAAGCTCTGCGCCCAAGGCCAAATAGTCTGCCGACAACGAGGCTTCAAGCTGCGTGATCAGCACCTGCGTCGTATGCGGCACGGGCGGCAATAGGTTAAGCGAAGCCAACTGTTCATACAAACGCGTTGCCCCAATGGACAAGCCAACGCCCGGTAGTTTGGATTTCGTGTAAAGCCCCGCCAGATTTTCATAACGCCCGCCCGAACATACGCTGCCGATTTCAGGGTGCGCATCGATCAGCGTTTCGTAAACCGTGCCCGTGTAGTAATCGAGGCCCCGCGCAATCGCCAGATTGATGCGCGTGCGCGCCTCCGGCACGCTAAGAGCGCGAAGCGAGGTCACCATCGTGGTCATCTCGGCCAAACCTTCTTGGAATAAGGCGTTTTCAACCTTTAAATCCCTAAGCGCCGCCAGCATATCCTCTTTGCTGCCCTTAAGCGCTACAAGCTGCAAAAGCTTGCCCGCAACATCATCACCAACGCCAAGGGCGACCATCGCAGCGCGGACTTTTTCCTCGCCGATCTTGTCCAACTTATCGATCTCACGCAGCACGAGTTTTTGCACTTCGCCATCGCTGACTCCCCAAGCCTCTAGCAGGCCCAGCAAAATCTTGCGGTTGCTGAAATGGATTGTGAACGCGCCGATCCCAAGCTCGGTAAAAATCTGCACGATGATGGCGGGAAGCTCTGCATCATAGGCGGGATCCAGCTTATCCTTGCCAATCACGTCGATATCCGCCTGATAAAACTCGCGCATGCGCCCTTTTTGGGGACGCTCGCCGCGATAGGAGCGCTGGATTTGATAGCGGCGGAAGGGAAAGGCCAGCTCGCGCTCATGCTGCGCGACATACCGCGCCAAGGGGACGGTCAGATCAAAGCGCAAGGCCATGTCCGGCGCGTGCCCTTGCTGGATCGCACCCGTCGATTGGACGAAGTAAACCTGCTTTTCCGTCTCGCCACCCGATTTGGTCAGGATAATGTCCTTCAGCTCAAATACAGGGGTTTCGACCTGCACAAAGCCAAAGCGCTCGTACCCGCGACGGATCACGTCCAGCATATGCTGGAAAACCATTTGATCGCGGGGCAAAAGTTCTAAAGTACCGGACGGCGTGCGGGGGGGGATTAGGGACATAGGGCAAAAACTCTGTTGATGTTAAAAGAGGTTACACCCTATTTATAGCTTCCTCTTCCCTTTTTAACCAATCTCTTTTTTCTCTGCCATTTTGGTCTATAATCACTTCGAATCTCTCCTGAAAGCCCCATCCATGCCCCCCCTTCTGACCCTTACAATCCCCAAACCCGACGACTGGCACTTGCACTTGCGCGATGGCGTGGTACTGAAGGCAGTTTTGCCCACTACCGCGCGGCATTTTGCCCGCGCCGTCATTATGCCCAACCTGAAGCCTGCCATCACGACCACGGCGGCGGCAGCGGCGTACCGTGAGCGGATACGGGAGGCCCTTCCCCCGCCTATGACCTTTACGCCCCTTATGACGGCCTATTTGACGGACACTACCGATCCCGATGATCTAGAGCGCGGCTATAGCGAGGGCGTTCTTTTCGCGGCCAAGCTTTATCCCGCTGGCGCAACGACTAATTCCGATCAAGGCGTGACGGATATGCAGGCCATCTCGGCCATCCTTGACCGCCTGCAAAAAATCGGCATGCCGCTGCTTATTCATGGCGAAGTGGCCGACCCCACCGTCGATTTCTTTGACCGCGAGGCCGTGTTTATTGACCGCGTTCTGATCCCCCTGCGGCGCAATTTCCCCGCCTTAAAGATCGTTATGGAGCATATCACTACGCGCTATGCCGCCAACTATATTGTCAGCGAGGCACAGAGCAGCGGGGGCAAACTGGCCGCCACCATCACCGCGCACCATATGCGGATCAACCGCAACGCTATGTTTGAGGGAGGCATGAATCCGCACCATTTCTGCCTGCCCGTTGCCAAGCGCGAGGAAGACCGCCTAGCCGTTGTGATAGCCGCCACCTCGGGCGCGCCCATGTTCTTTGCCGGAACCGATTCCGCCCCCCATCCACGCACGGCCAAAGAATCCTCACATGGATTTGGCGGCATTTTCTCGGCCCCCAATGCACTCGCGCTTTATGCCGAAGTCTTTGAGGAGGCAGGCGCTTTAGATCGCCTTGAAAACTTCCTAAGCCTCAATGGCCCCGCCTTTTATGACCTTCCCGTCAATGCGGCTTCGCTCAAGCTTGAGAAACAAGCCGCGCCCGAAGAGCCTCTTAAGTCGATTTTAACGGAAGACGGGCAAGAAATAGTAACCTTCCCCACCGAATCGCGCCTTTCTTGGCGCGTTGCTCCAAAAGAACCCTTGTAGGTTTCTATGTCTCAAAAAATCAATGACCTACCCTTTATTGATCTTTATGTCCGCCTTGATGGGACGGAGGCCCCCATGTATCGCGCACGTGAGCGCGGCAACAGCATCTATAACCAGCTCGTCCCCGCCGATTTCATCCCCGCCGTCGAACAATTCGGCGTGATGATCCGTGCCGAGATGCAAAACCTCTCCGACACGACCCTAACCTATGAGGGCATTCGCTGCCGCCTTTCCAAACAGGTCATGGCGGACGGAACCCTGTGGGCTTGCGCACGGCAGATCAATTCCGAGCTGCCCGACATTAACAAGCTGGGCTTTGCCCCCCATATTTGCGGCCATCTGACCTCTTTAGGAAAGCGCGAGGGGCTTATTCTTGTGTCCGGCTCAGCCGGTCATGGCAAAACGACGACGGCGGCAGGCCTGCTAATCAATTATATGAAAACGTATGGCGGGACGGCCATCACGATTGAGGATCCCGTCGAATACATCCTGAAAGGCCGCCACGGCGAGTATGCTCAATGTTTCCAGATTGAAGTTAAGAATGATGATGACTGGGCCCCCACCTTAAAACGCGCCTTGCGCTGGGGGCCGCGTTACATTTTCGTCGGAGAAATCCGCACGCCACAGGCTGCCGAACAACTGCTCCACGCGGCAACAACAGGCCACACCGTTATAACCACCTTGCACGGTGGCATGCCCGAAGAGGCCTTAACTGGCCTTTTGTTTATGGCGGAGCAATCCATGGGCAGCGGCGCGGCGGACATTCTGGCAGGCTGTTTGACAGCGCTGTTGCACCAAACCATGAAAGAAGAAGGCCCCTTCGTGCGCTATCTTTTCACCGAGGAAAGTGCTCCCGGCGATCCCATTCGCTCGCTGATCCGCGAAAATAAAATCGGCATGATGTCCACCTATATCGATCGTATCGCCGCACGCCTTGCCAACCAACCCATACCCTTTGGGCAAAATCCGCCACCGCAACAACAAATGGTGGAGGCTCACGCGCCTCTTCCTCCCCTGCCCCCTATCCGCAGATAGCCGTTACAAGGAGTCTCCCCATCATGTTTACCTCAGACACCCCTCCCGCTAGCAACAAACTTTGCGACCTGTCCTTTATGGATCTTTATATCCGCGTCGATCATCCCGCGCCTGCGCGATACCGTTGCGCCGCGCGCGATTACACTAACAATTGGACACGCGTCCTTCCCGAAATCTATAAAGACGAAATTGAACGCCTTGCCAACCAGCTGCGCGGCCAGATCGATAGCCCTGACTCGGCCTTTGCGTATGACGGGATGCGCTTTCGCCTCTCCTATCAGCGCCTTGCCAATGGCGAGGACTGGGTTGTTCTGCGGCGCATCAGCGCGCGCGTCCCCAAACTGGAAGACCTTAACTTTGCGCCGCATATCTGCACGCATCTGCGCCGCCTTGGGCAGCGTGACGGCCTAATCATCATCTCTGGCGCGACAGGCAACGGTAAAACGACCACGGCCTTCGCCCTTCTCAACGACTTTTTGCAAAACTTTGGCGGCGTGGGGATCACCATCGAGGATCCCGTCGAATATGCCCTTGATGGCCCCGTGGGCGAGTATGGCTATTGCTATCAGGTGCAGGTGAATAAGGATGAGGATTGGGCCTCGCCGCTCAAACGCGCCTTGCGCTGGACGCCTCGCTTCTTACTGGTGGGCGAAGTGCGTTCGCCCCGCGCGGCTGAGCAAATCCTTCGCGCCGCGACGACAGGCCATTTGGTAATCACCACCATCCACGCAGGATCAATTGAAGAAAGCCTGATGGGGCTTATGCACCTTGCCGAACAAGGCATGGGCAACGCCGCCAATTATATGCTGGCGCAAGGCCTGACGGCAGGCATGCACCAAACGCTCAATGCCTCGGGGCCGTTTTTACGTTATGTGATGACTGAGGAAAACAACAACGGCGACCCCATTCGCTCTCTCGTGCGCGAAAACCGCGTGGGCATGATCAATTCCTATATCGATAAGCAGATTGCCCGCATGAACACCATTCATGGCAGCGGCAGCGCGCCCTTACAGGGAAAAAGATAAGAAAGCGCAGGGTCTTAAGGGTCTAGTGAGTGGGATAAGGCGCTAAAACCGTAACGGCATATTCCGCAGCCTTAATTATTATGGGACGGACAGCATCGCTTCCCCCCTTCTTATAAAGCTCATCCGTAACATCTTTTAAACAAAGACGCGCACCCATCTGCTTTTCGGATACAGCCACGACCAAATTCTGGCCTACCTTTACCATTTCTGACACGTCGCCTTGTGCTATGGCGTTTTGAGCCGAGGCGATTAATTCTTCTGCCCCTTGACTATCATAATCGCGACCAATATAGGAAGAACAAATGAACATGTTGGGTGTTTCCTTTTCTAATAACAAATCACTGGGATAATTTCTTTTTTAATTAATAATCTCATCCATCTTCATGTCAACGAGAAATTCAATAGCACGCATATAATCGTGGCGGCGGAGCTTGGCGACATGATCGACGCCAAACTCGGCTTCGACGATCATCTGGACTGTTTCTTGGCGGACATTCTGGTTATAGGCAACATAGGCAAGAAGGGCATAAATAGAAGTAAGTTCGCGGTCGTTAATTCGCTC
The DNA here is from genome assembly GCA_041662785.1 of Bdellovibrionales bacterium. NCBI lineage: Bacteria > Pseudomonadati > Bdellovibrionota > Bdellovibrionia > Bdellovibrionales > Bdellovibrionales bacterium. The sequence continues at coordinate 79,166 of JBAZRW010000005.1, forward strand.
GATTTGAGGGGCTGTGGTTTTATCGGAAAATTGAGGCATATCGGTAGAGCAAGAGACTTTAAGCGTTTCGGCAACCTTCACCATATGCTCGCGGGAGGTTGTGTCGACGACGGGGCGTTTATTGGTTGTGGGTTTGGTCATAATGCTCTCCTTTTTAAAAAGTTATTGTAAAACAGGCTGTTGCCAACGCTTCCTTTTGATTTTGTGCTCTGAAAAGCCGCCTAGGCTCTCCATCGATTTTTGTACACTACACGAAAAGATTGTTTTCCGCAACTAAAAAGTTCTGTTGCATTACTTTCTTGAAGGTGATAGTGTCGTTTTCAGAAACTTACGGCGCAGACATTAACGGGGGGTTAATTTCTGCGCCAAGAAATGAAACATAAAGCGTGCAGCATCGGCCAAGATTTTCTCGCCAACGCCGCATCGCAAAACCGACGTTAGAAGGTTGCCACGTTATGATTACAGGACGCCAGATCAGAGCCGCCAGAGCCCTTTTGGATATCAGCCAAGATGAACTGGCCGAGGCGACAGGCCTCACCCCCCAAGCCATCCGCAAAATCGAGAATGGCGATGTCCAGCCCCGCGAAGGCACGATTGCGGATATCACAAGGGCGTTTAATGAACACCGTTTGGAGTTCACGGACAACCAAGGCGTGCGCTTTATTCCCGAAGATGTTGAGGTGTTATCGGGAGATAGTGGTTTTTTACGTTTTACCGACCTTATTTATACGCATCTTCAAATGAAAGGCGGCACGATCCGCCAACTTGGTATTGAAGAAAGCTATTTTGAGAAGTGCAACACGAACATTGCAGAAGCTCACAGAAAAAGAATGGCCCCCTTAGTTCACTCGCGCAAAGATATTTTTGTGCGCGCCATTTTAAATTATGGCGACACACAGTTTATTTCTACGGACTATGCGGAGTATCGTTGGCATCCTACAAATGCTCCGAAACCAATTCCCTATTATATTTTTGGGGATTCTGTCTGTATTTTCGCTCTTGAGGCACAACCCTCCCCCAAAATCATATGTATATCGTCCCCCATTATAGCAGCGGCCTACACAACCCAATTCGATCAAGTCTGGGACATGTCCAGTATACCGAGAAAAGAGAATAAATGACATATAATCAAGCAAATCTTTCCACAATCCCTTTTGCCTATCAAGAATGTGATAACGTTTTTTTTGACTGCGCTCTTGATTTATTCATGCAGCTAAGATCAGGACATATCGGAAAATATATTTATGAATCCGCTAATTCTTCATATCAAAAATCGGATGAACACGTATGGCTTGATGTTGTAGAAAATAATAAAACGTACTACCTGCCAAGTCAGGACAATAATTTACTACATAAAGCGCATAAGGGTTTGGTTGACCTTGTTCCTGAAGGCACGCCCATTGTTGACTTTGGCGTCGGAGAGACATCTGCCTTCTATCAGAACATTCTCCCCATCTTAACGCACCTTGAAAGTGCTGATTATTATGGCATTGACTGCTGCCAAAGATATTTGGAGGCCATTAAAGAGATAGGCCCCAAACTAACAGACGCAAAGATTCATGCAATAAACGCTGATTTCTTCTCAGAGGAGATAGACATCGTAGCACCCCACCCATCACTGGGAATAATGCTATGCAGCACCATAGGAAATTTAGAAGGCACTATACGTGAAAAAACAATCGACACGAACCTTGTGCACGTTTTACGAATTTTATCCCGAACAACCAATCATGGTTGGATGCTTATGTCGGTTGATATGAGCCATGAAAAAGATGCGCTAATGGCTGGATACGTAACCCCAGCCGTTGAGAAATTTGTTCTCAACGTCTTTCATCGCGCGGCTAAAGAATTGCCTATGAAGGGGTTTGATCCATCGCTGTTTCGCTATACGCCTGAATGGATCCCCGAAAATCAGCTCTTCGCCCATATTGCCGAAGCGACGGAAACCCAAAACTTTCAGCTTGGGGACTATCAATTGCAAGTCCAAAAGGGGCAAAAGCTTCACCTGTTGAACTCTTATAAATTTTCCGCCCCCTTCTTTGAATCTTGCTGCGATAAAGCGAATCTGGATGTTCTTCAAGTTTGGGATCATGAAAGCCCGATGAAGCTTTATTTGCTTAAAGATCGCGCCAATACGCTATCGGCAACAACCGACGAACTCGTGTCCTCCGTCGCCTAGCCGCATCACGAACGCCCTACTCCGCCCCCTTGCCTCGTGCCACGCAAGGCAGGCCAGCAGCGGAGAGGGTTTTGCACAGGCGGCTAACATCGTCGGGACGCGCACAGCCCATCATGCGCACAGCAAAGCGCGGCGTGCCGCCCGGAGAGGCAACTTGCGGCAGCACCACGGGCTTCAAATCACTACCGGACTTGCCGCCAAACTGCGCACGCAGCTTTTGCGCCTGCGCCACAGCCATCCCTTCGGTTGCATAGGTTCCAACTTCCGCATAGGGCGCGGTGCTCACGGCCATTTCGGCACGCTGGCGGCGGTAATAATCCATGTTCGCCGCAACTTTCTCGGGCGACAAATCCATTTTGGCAACGCGCTGCGCGTCCGCCTCCATCCCCGATAGGCCATAGGCGAGCGCCAGATTTTGCCGCAACGCCGCCGTAGCAGACGGATTGTTGAGGACAGGCTCTAACGTCTGGATCGCTAGGTCATAGCGATGCGAGAGAACATAGGAATAAGCCAAATTGTTGAGTGTCGCGAGATTGTGCGAATCCTTATGCAGCACCTTTTCATACTGCGCCTGCGCCTTTTTATGCTCGCCCAAATGATCGAGCGCGACGCCAAGGCCGCTGCGCGCCTTAAGGTCATCGCTATCCTCATCCAACGCGGCCTCATACTGACGCTTGGCGGCTGCCGGATTGTCGAGCGAGAGCAACAGGCGACCATAGCTGCGGCGTAACTCTCCATCATTCGGATACGAGGCAACGCCGTCGCGGTACGTTTGCGCCGCCGCCGTCTTGTCGCCCCATTGCTCCAACACGCCCGCCAGCCCCTTAATCGCCGTCAGGTTCTTAGGGTCTTGGGCCAAGGCGCGACGATAAAAGTCGATAGCCGCACCGACCTCGCCCTTTTCACGCATCATATTGCCCAGCTTGGCCATGCCCGCGCCAGAGGAACTGATGTCCTTTTCGTCCACCGTGCTACAGGCGCAAAGCGGCAAAAAGGCAAGCAGGACAAGAAGGCGAAGAGCGCGTGATGACATGAAAGACCCCAAAGAATAAGGAGGCAAGGAAGACGACTCGCCCATTGTGCCACACTCATCGCGGGTGACAAGGGGATAAGCAAGGGGCGTTTACCGCCCGTGTATTAAAAAACCGTCATTCCGGCGACCTGTCGCGCCGAAGCTGCGAAGCAGCGTAGGGGGAAGGCCGGAATCCAGCGCCGAGTGTCCACGAGGCGTATGAGTCAGAACCATTGCGTTTTTATCACTTTTTTTTGAGTCACGTGCGCCACAGACGTGGCGCAGCTGGATCCCCGCCTTCGCGGGGATGACATAAGATTAAATGGTTACAAGAAGCCTATTGAAATTTAACGGGGGGCAAAAGCGTTTACCAATCCTTATCCTCTTTGCCCCTAAACTTCGGCCTTATGACGGAAAATGAAAGCAAAACAGCCCACCTGATGCAGGAACTCCCCCGCCAGATCGAGCGGATGCATCGCCGTTTTCTGGATGTGGTGAGGCTGGAGCTGGGTCGCGTGGGCGTACGGGACATCAGCCCCGTACAGGTTATGATGCTGGGCAGTATCGGGGCCGAGACCATCTCGGTACGCGATTTGATCGAGCGCGGTTATTACCTTGGCTCCAACGCGTCTTACAACCTTAAGAACCTGATTGAAGGCGGCTATGTCGAGCGGCAAGCCTCAACCCGTGACAGGCGCTCCGCACAATTGAAAACAACCCCTAAAGGCGAGGCCGTTTTGGCCAAGCTCGCGGCGCTAGAGCTGCAATGGGCGCAGCCCCTGATGACAGAAGACAACACCTCCGCTATCGAGGCCACGTACACAACCCTTCGCACGCTAGAGCGCTGTTGGTCGGACGCCGTCCGCTATGCAGACGGCGGCGCGCCCTCTATCGACATTCCCGAAGACGTTTAGGCTGCCGTCAAACTATTGGGATCGCCGCGCGTGATTGTGACGGTGTGCTCTGTGCCAACCATCGCCGCATCGCCTTTTAAGCGCACAGCCTGCATATAGGCCGAGCGGCCAAACATAAAACCCTCATGGCGACTTGGGTTTTCGACCAGCACACTCATCGTTTGTCCTACGCAGGCTTTGTTAAAGTCCGTTTGCTGCTGCCGCAAAAGGGCTTGAAGCCGCGCAAGGCGCTCCTCCTTGATTTCTTCAGGGACTTGTGTGGGCATGACGGCGGCTGGCGTTCCGGCGCGGCGGCTGTACTTGAACGAAAAAGCCTGCGCATAGGTCACGTCGCGCACAATCTGCAAGGTGGCTTCAAAATCAGCTTCGGTTTCATCAGGAAAGCCAACAATAAAATCGGAAGACAGCGCAAGTTTCGGCTGCGCGATTTTCAGTTTTTCAACCACGCGGCGATAATCATCAGCCTTATGCTTGCGGTTCATGGCCGCCAAGATTTTGTCCGATCCGCTTTGCACCGGCAGATGTAAAAACGGCATGAGCTTAGGGATATCGCGGTGAGCAGCGATCAGCGCATCATCCATATCCAACGGGTGCGAGGTCGTATAGCGGATACGCAAAAGGCCATCCAGCGCAGCAAGCTTTTCGATCACGTCGGCAAGGCGCTTGCCGCTAGTTTCATCGTGATACGCGTTGACATTTTGCCCCAGCAGCGTGATTTCCCTCGCGCCACCATCCACCAGAACCCGCGCCTCATCCACAATCGCCGCCAAGGGCCGCGAGTATTCCAACCCGCGCGTATAGGGCACAACGCAATAACTGCAAAAACGGTCGCAGCCCTCTTGAATCGCAAGAAAGGCGCTGATGCCCTTTTGGTTGGCTTGCTCTTGCGGCAAAAAATCAAACTTGGATTCAGCCGGAAAATCCGTATCCAAAACGCACGCGCCCCGCCCCTGCTCCGCACGCGCCAACATTTCCGGCAAATGGTGATAGGCTTGCGGCCCCACCACCAACCCGACATAAGGCGCACGACGAGAAATCTCTTCCCCCGCCGCCTGCGCCACACAACCCGCAACGACAATCATAACCTTGACGCCTTGCGTCTCGCGCGCTTTTTGAACGGCGCGAAGGCGGCCCAATTCTGAAAACAGTTTCTCGCTGGCTTTTTCACGGATATGACAGGTGTTCAAAACGATCAGGTCGGCCTGCGTTTGATCCTCGGTGCGGTCATAGCCAAGGGGCGCCAAGACATCGGCCATTCGCGCCGAGTCATAGACGTTCATCTGGCAGCCCCACGTTTTGATAAAAAGTTTCTTGCGCATGGCATCCATCAAATCACTTGTACCACCGCATACGCACAAACACGCTAGAGAGCAAGAGTAGAAAGAGCTTTTGACAAACTATTTCCACAGTTCAGCTTTTCATAATAAGCAATATGCGCTGCCAATCCAAAATTTCCGTGAGTTATAGCCGCTTCAAACGGACTCATTCCTTGAGGTTCACTAGGCACGTGTATCCTACCATCAGGACTAGTAACCTTTCCACCAAACTCTTTGACAAGCTTATAGAGATCAGCGTCACCATGTATTAGCGCCGCTAAAAAAGGCTGTGCATTCTGATATGCAGGGGCCGACTGAACCATCACCTCTGGCACTAATTTAGTAACTCGCTCAAGATAGGTTCGCATATCTGCCAAACTTATCTTTTTCTGACCATAGGCCTCAATCGCGGAAAACACTTCATCGGCATAATTTCTTTTTATCATATTAATCTCTCCCCGTTAATCATCGACATTGTTTATTATTATCAAAAAGCCTGTCAAAAACATAGCCCAAAACACCACGCCCTGCCGCTTGAAAACTAAGCCTTTTCAAGTTTAGGTTAACAAGCCACTCCGTTTTCTTTTTCTTGCTTGTTTTCCCTCTCCACCGATGGGAGAGGAAAAAGTCCCGAATCCTCAAACCGTCCAGTTACACATTGATCCACGCCTTTGGCAATAATGCGCTCGCAATACTCGGCAAGCAACTTGCGGTTACCAAAAGCCTGAACGGTTACTGCCGGATGAAAGATCACGTCCACCGTAAAATCACCAATCTTGAACACATCCCAAACATGCTTGACGAGAGTCATATCGCCAAACCACGCATAATAGGGCCGCCACGACCGCCCAATGGGGAAGCCGCCCATTTCCGTGCACAAAACGCTTACAGGCTGCACCGCGATAAACGTCCCATCCTGAAGCGGTTTTTCAACAATGCTGAGCAGACTGCTTTTAAAAGGTAGCGTGCGCATGCCGTCCGAGGACGTGCCTTCGGGAAACAGGATCAGGCTTTTACCGCTTTCCATTTCTTCGCGCAGGCCATCGCGCTGGCTAGCCGCTCTTATCGAACGGCGCTCAACAAACGCCGTTTTCTGGAGCCGCGCCATCATGCCAATAAACGGCCAGCCTGCCACTTCGGCTTTGGCCACAAAGCTGGCCGGAATAACCGACCCCAAGACAGGAATGTCCAAATAGGAGGAATGATTAGAAACGAACAAAATCGGCGCCTCGCCCTTCCGCCGCTCCATGTCGCCCCGCACGCGGACTTTAAAACCTAAAAGCCGAACGAGCAGACGGTGAAAGAGGATAGGTATCGCCTTTTCCTTGGGACTACGCGTGGCGCGCAAGACCAGAAGAAGGGGGATTGTCATAAAAACTAAAAGCCAAAAACCAGCCACACGCAACCAAGCGACCGTAACAGCGCGTATTCCTGATGTCATTTCGGATTGAAGAGCCATCTTTTACTTCCCAAGAATTTGCGCCATATAGCCTATCCAAAATAAAGTGATCATAAGAAAGAAAACAAATGGGATCCCCGCCTTCGCGGGGATGACGGTAGAGGGCTAAACCAAAACACAAACCCCGTCATGCCAGCGCAGGCTAGCATCCCATTTTTTTGAATCACTTTATACTGGGTCGGCCATATCATAATAAACAGCGCCTTACTGACCATCCTCTCCCCGAAAGGTCAAGGTATAATCCTTTTGGCGAACCCCGACATCGACCTCTTGGAAGCCTTTTGTTTGATAGTGCTGGGCGGCGCAGTCGTCCCCTTCGGCTCGAAAGGCCTTGGTATCCGCGCAAAAGGAGTATTTCCCCGCCCAAACCATAGGCTCTTTCCCGTTTTTGGATGGCGCCGCCAAAGCATGCGCATAGTAAAAATAAAACCTTTGCGACAAAGGCTTATTATACACGCGTGAGCATTGTCCCGGTTGGATCTGCCACCAGCCTTCGGAAATCCAGATGTTTTCTTCCCGATGACCGAAAGCAGCCTCAATCGCAACGCCCGTCTGGTTGCAAAACAAAAAGGCAGCCTGCGCCGCAGAGGACAAGGCCACAGACAGCAACAAAACCGCTAAAAAAAGAACCGAACGAACAAAGGCCATGGAAAACAAATAAAACGGTTGGAGAATCATCGTAAAAATAGTCTATCCTATCCGAAAGGGAAAGTCGGTTAATGAATCGACTCCTTTAAAAAATAGTCGCCCGCCTATCCCCAACCAAAGTCCTAAGGACTTTTCTACAAGGCTTTCCCCCTATGTCCTCAAGCCTAAATACGCTTCACAGCTATGACACCTTGCGCGTCGGCGAGAAAACCTATGGCTATTATAATCTGAAAGCCGCTGAAAATACCCTTGGCAGTCTTTCCCATCTTCCCCGTTTCTTCCTTATCCTGCTTGAAAACCTTTTGCGCCATGAGGATACCCTTCATGTCACGATCGACGATATTCGTTCTTTGACCGCCTTGCATGCCTTGCAAAAAAGCCAACCCAAGATTGTTTTTCACCCCTCCCGTCTTGCGATGGATGATGACGAAGGGGTTTCAGCGCTTGCCGATATAGCCAGCTTGGCGGGCACACTGGCCGCCAACCAAAGTGAGACCACAACGCCTATTGCGTCCGCCTATCCTTTGGATATTGTCATCACGCAAGAGCCCGCCCTCATCGATCAAAATACCGAGCGCTACAAGCTGCTTAAATGGGCCGAGAAAAACCTAACCGCCATCCACCTGACCCCGCCGCAAGGCAACGAAGAAACCCAACGAACTTTATCCTCCCTGACCTCTACCATTCGGATTATGGCTGGGGTCGCCATGGAAGAGGATCTTGTTTTTCCTGAAACAATCCTAGGAACACAACGTGACATTCCCGTCCTTGGCCACAAAGGCGTTTTAGGCTGGCCCACAGGTGTTCTGGAGATAGAAAGCCTTATGCTCGGCCAGCCCATGAAGCTGGTCGTCCCCCCCTTAATTGGCGTAAAAATAACGGGAAAACCGCATAAAGGTGTAGGCACAACGGACATAGCCCTTACCATCATGCTCCTTCTTCACCGAGGCGAAGCCGAAGGTAAGGTCATTGAATTCTTCGGCTCTGGCCTTGACTATTTAAGCCTCTCTGATCGCGCCACCATTGCGCTGATGGCCGAGCAGCAAGAAGGCGTTTTGACAACTCTTTTCCCAATCGATGCCGCCACTATCACGCATCGAAACCAGACAGGCCAAGATCCAGACCGTACCGCTTTGATCGAAGCCTATGCCCGCGCGCAAGGCTTGTGGCGTGAAGGCGGCGATGATTCCGCCCAAGACCCCACGTTCAACACCTTTATCGAACTTGATCTGGATTCCATTCGCCCCGTTGTCCGGTTTTGCGATTCAGCAAGAACCGTTCTCCCCTTGAGCGAGGTCGCTCCCTTTTTTGACAAAACAGTTTCACCCCCAAGCGGTTCTTATGATCCTCTTGCGCCCATCAAACACGGGGACATTCTACTGGCGGCCCTAAGCAGCGTATCATCCCCCCCCCATCCGACCGAGATGGTGATCGCCGCCCTCCTTGCTCGTGAAGCCAAAGAAAAGGGGCTTGTTATCAAGCCATGGGTTCGGCCTCTTATGGCTCCCCTTCCCCCGCGCCTAGCGTCTTTCCTAAGGGAAACGGGGCTTCAAGAGGCTCTGGACACTTTTGGCTTTCGCCAAAATGACGCGTATGCGCAAAGCCAGAGCCAAGCGCCACTTTCTCTTCCGATCCTTAGCGCGATCAAAGAAAAGAACCTGACCACCTGTACGGTTGGCACAGAGGCGTTACTTGCGAACGCCTCCCCTCTTCGTCAAGCCAGCGCTGTCAACCTTATCGCCTCGCCCGCTCTTGTCATCGCCTATGCCCTTGCTGGCAATCTAACAAGCGACCTTATCGCCAAACCCTTAGGAATGGGGACGGATGGCAAGCCCGTCACTCTTAAAGACATTTGGCCCAGCGCTGCAAAAATCAATGCCTATTGTGAAACGATGCCACCCCATGCCTTGACAGAGCCGCCCCCCGCCTCTCCACCGCTTCCCTTGGCCGCATGGCAGGCCATCCAACCACCGGAAGGTAACACTTTTCCTTGGCAAGACTTTTCCTCAACCCTGAAGGAGCCGCCAACGCTACAAGGCTTCACCAAAGAGCCGATAAAAAAAACAAACATTATCGATGCGCGAATTGTGGCTTTGTGGGGCGATGGCGTGCAGGCAAGCTGGATTGGCCCTGATCGCATGAATTCATCTACGATAGCCCCAACAGGCCATTTTGAAAAAATGCTCGTGGGAGCTTTTCAACATCCCTCGCTTAATAATAAAATGTTGCCAGACAACAGCCCCGTTGGCATGACCCTTCACGGCCCCACGGGTCTTACCATGACCATAGGCGAGGCCGCCAAGCGCTATAGCCTTGATAAAACACCGATGGTGATTATTGCGGGCTCTGATTTCGGAAAAGGCGCGGGCCAAGAATGGGCCGCCAAAGCCATCCGCTTTACCGGCGTCACGGTGGTCATCGCCCAAAGTTACAACCCCGCCTTTTGCCACAATCTCATTCGCATGGGGATCTTGCCCCTTCAGCTTAAAACCAACATGGCTCTGGCGGACATCAACCTCACCGGCAAAGAAACCATTAGTTTAGTCGGCATCCCCGAACTGACCACGCCGCGCAGCGAGGTCATGATGACGGTTGATCGGGGAAGTGATATCGACCGCTATATGCTCAATTCCCGCCTTAATGAACCAGAGGATCGCGCCTTGTACGAGCAAGGTTCTCTTTTGGCGCTGGCGGCCAGAACCTTGATTCCTGTGGCTGTTTAATGGTTTTTATGACAGAATCGCCAAGCATCCCGATTCCCTTTTTGAACGCCGAGAAAAGAAAAGAGTCCTTGCCATGACCACGCCCGCCTTTACCATTAGTGATGAGGAACTGAACGGCCTTATCGCCCGCTACACCCGCGATTTCACGGCGCAGGACAAGGCGGGACGCTTTGACCCCATCTCGGGTCGCGATCAAGAGCTTCAAAACGTCGTTCTGATCCTCCTTCAGCGCTTGCGCAAAAACGCGATGCTGATTGGCCCCGCTGGCGTCGGTAAAACAGCGTTGTTTGTTGGCCTTGCCCAGTTAATCAACGCAGGAAAAGTGCCCAAGCTTTTGCAAGGCTCACGCGTGATTGAGCTTGAAATGTCCATGATCGGCGCAGGTTCCTCTTCACGCGCTGAACTGGAAGGCCGCTTGATCCCCATTGTCAAAGGGGTCGCGGAACGCAATGCTACAAAACAGTGCCCACCGATCATCTTCTGCATTGATGAGATTCATCAGCTGATGATTTCCTTTAAGGCCTCTAGCTTTAGCGGCATCGCCGATTTGCTGAAGCCCTATTTGACCAACGGCGATCTTTTCGTCGTCGGCGCGACAACGGCCGAGGAATACGACGACTACGTCAAGCAAGAACCCGCCATCGACCGCCGCTTTCAAAAGGTCACGTTGGAGGTTCCCGACCTTGTCATGACCGCCAGCATCTTGCGCTATCTGCGCCCCAATTTTGAAACGCATTACCAATTCAAGATTTCGGATGCCACCATCGACCGCATTGTGAAACTGACAGACCGCTATATTCGCAACCGCAATAACCCCGATAAATCGATTATCATGATGGATCAGGCCTGCGCCCACGCCACCATGAAAGGCGTAACGGGCGAATTGGATAACGATTCCATTGCCGCCGCGCTTTCTTCTGAAACGGGGCTGAATAAGCTGGCCATCGGATGACCCCCCCCCTTCGCGTCGCCGCCATCGGCCTAGGGTGGGTGGCGCTTCACAGGCATTTGCCCGCGCTTAATCGCTCTTCCGCGTTTTCGCTGGTCGGCGTTGTTGATCACCATGAAGGACTGGCCGCCGCCATTGCGAAAAAACACAACCTTCCTTTTTATGCACAAACGGATCGTTTGGACGCGGTAGAATGGCTGGATCACGTAGACGCTGTGACCATTGCTGCACCACCTGCTGCCCATGCGCCCCTCGTTCTAACGGCCCTCGCCAAAGGCAAGCCTGTTCTAATCGAAAAACCCTTTGCGCTGACTCTGGCCGAGGGCGAGGCCATGGCTACCGCCGCGAAACAAGCCGATAAGGCTCTTTGCATCGTGCATAATTTCCAGTTTGGCCGCGCCGCGCAAAAACTACGCCGCGATCTGGCGGCTGGTCGCCTTGGCACACTCCGCCGCATCGCAGCCACGCAGCTGGGCAACCCCAAACGCCGCCTACCCGCATGGTATGAAAGCCTACCGCTAGGCCTTTTCTATGATGAAAGCCCGCACTTCTTTTACCTGCTGTCAGGGCTGGCGCAAGGCCGCATGAGCCTTGTCCACGCACATGGCGTTAAGGGGCAAAAAGGCGAGAACACGCCTTCTTTAGTGAACCTCCTCTACCATGATGAAGGCGGTATCCCCATCACGATCGACTGCCAATTCGACAGCGCACTCAGCGAATGGCACGTTATGGTGACAGGCGAAAAAGCCGTCGGCATTCTGGACATTTTCCGCGATATCTATATCCGCCTCCCCAATGACGGCGAGCATAATGCGCTGCAAATCCTGCGCACAAGCGCCTGCGCTTTTGGCCAACATTTTGGGCAACATCTACCCAATGGCCTTGCCCTTTTGCAAGGCCGCCTAGACTATGGTAATGATGAGATTATACGCCATTTTGCGAACGCCATCCGCACGGGAACGCCCGATAACCTTATCGGGCCAGACTCGGCAATGGCTGTTTTGCGGCAGCAACAAGAAGCCGTACAGGCTCTTTCAGGAAACCTTTATCCATGACCGCCGCTCTTTCGCGCCCCCCCAAAAAACAGACGGCCTCCAATCCGCCGGACAACCCGATCGAGATTGTCGTTGTGACGCACTATTATAACGGCCATGGCGGTGGCATCGAACAAGTCGCACAAAAGCTGATCCATGAAGTCTCCGGCATGGGTGATTTTCATTTTATCTGGATGGCCAGCGATTGCGATCCCGCGCCTCTTATCGAGGGACAGACGATGACCCCCATGAGATCGTGCAACGTGATCGAGCGGGCTCTTGGCCTGCCTATGCCCCTGTGGGGGTGGAGGAGCCTGCGTTCCCTGCGCCACACCGTCCAAAAAGCCGACATGCTTTGGCTGCACGATACGCTTTACATCGGCAACATCTTGGCCTTTCTTTTCGCCAAGCTGGCACACAAGCCCGTTGTGATTACGCAGCATATCGCGCCGATCCCCTATCGCAATCTGCTGCTGCGCGGCCTTATGCGCCTTGCGGATAAAGTCGTCACCGCGCCTCTTCTTAAAAACGCCGATGAGGTTATTTTTATCAGCGACCGCGTCGCCGACGATTACTATCGCCGCGTCGCCTTCACGAAACCGATCAAGGTCATTCCGAATGGTGTCGATGTCCGCCTGTTTCACTCGCCTATTGCAGAAAACCGCCGTTTTTTGCGTCAGCAATTTGCCTTAAAAAATGATCAGCCGGTTTTGCTTTTTGTCGGGCGCTTTGTCGAAAAGAAAGGCCTAGACGTTATCCGTCGCCTTGCTCTTTCCTTTCCCGATTGGCGTTTCTGGCTGGCAGGCAACGGCAGTATCGACCCGACCGCATGGCTTCTGCCCAACGTCCATGTGTTTAAAGGTCGCAAGGGGCAGAATCTAGCCGAGTTGTATCAAGCCGCCGATCTTTTGCTGATGCCCAGCTATGGCGAGGGCTTTCCTCTTGTCATTCAAGAAGCGATGGCTTGCGGCCTGCCTGTTTTATGCGCGCCGGAGACAGCGCAAGGCTGTGCCCCTGCCGCGCCGCACCTGAACCTTGCCGAGGTGTGGCCCGATAATCCCGAGCGAACCGCCGCCGTGTGGTATGAGAAACTGAAAGTCTTTCCCCACCCGCTGCCTTTGGCCAAGCCGGTTAAGTCCATTGCCGATTTTGCGCTGCTCTCATGGGATTGGCCGCCCATCGCAAGGGTCTATGCCGATATTTTCAAAAAAATGCGCCGGTAGTCGCGCCCATCCACGCAACGTCACGGCTTACGCCTTCCACACGCTTTGGGATGGACGGAGGTTTAAACCTTCCTATTGCACAGCCGAGAGCAAGACCACCGCATCCAAAATCTTTTTGGTGGCTTCGGATACAAGCAGAACATCACTGTCAACCATCGCATAATAGGTTCCACGCGGCGGCGGGCCGATGACGTTTAGAAGATTATAGGGAACCTCATAATGCCGCGAAGGAATGTAGCCGCCAATAACATAGGTTTTTCTAGCCTGCCCCGGCGCTTGGCATCCATTATGCTTCTTGGCCAAGCCCGGCGGACAATGGTTGCGGTAATGCTCCCGCATATAGACGCGAATGTGCTCAGCCTTTTGATCTTCAAATCTCATGGCACGATCAGAAGGTCCGCCGCGCTCTTGCCGATTGTCTCCTCGGTCACCATTGTCGTCCCTGTCTCTTTGAGAAACGTTTTGCATGCGCGTCGGTTGGTAAGAACTCCTGTCATTTCTGGCAAACGCCGGAGAAACAAGGAGAGATGATAGAAGCATCATTCCCAAAACGAATTTTAAGGGTTTCATCGTAAACCTCCTTCAAACGGGGAAAATCTTCGCACCCCAACCCATAAGCGTGAAATGTGTCAGAATTGCATCCCCCTACCCTATCACCTGCCTAGCTTCTTAGCGCTGGACGGCAGAGAAACTTGGGTGGCATTCTCTCTCACGAGGCTGATTTTTTGTGTTTGGCGATCCAAAATCGGGCGAAGTTGTCAAAAGCGTTTGAAATCAATGGGTTAGGCAAGGGCAAAATTCGAGTCAGTTTCGTTATATATCAAAGACTTACGGCGTTAACTTTGTTCTGAAGGCGACTGAGAGGCACTATTCCACGCTCCGGACGACTGTGGTGATCGTTTTTTTGCTAACATGCTGATATATATGAAACTCGCCTTCCCGTTTTTGAGGGTCTAAAAATGCCCGTTTAGGCGTCCCCAAATAGGACGCCAAAGAACTCATCCTCTTTCTCCTTGCGCTTGTTAAAGCCTTTAAAATAGGATGTGTCTTCTTATACCAATGAGCCTGTGAACTGACGCGTAAAGAAAAAAGAAAACTGGATCCCCGCTTTCGCGGGGATGACGATAAAAGGATAAATTTAAAAACAAAACCCGTCATTCCCGCGTAAGCGGGAATCCCGTTTGTTTTCTTGCTCGACGAGTCGTTTCATGCGCCGTTTGGTATTATCTGTTCTCGTTTTATCAAGGAGGTTTTTTATGAGTGAAGTTATCCTAGGAGCGACCAGCTGTTTCAGCCTTTGGCAGCGCGCCAAAAATGCGTTTCAAAATCGCCGCGATGGCGCGAAGCGTGCCCTCGCCGCCGCTAATAAGAAAATTGCTGAGGGGAAAAAAGTTCCTCTGTTTCGTAAAGAGGACCTCCTTAATCCGAGAGCGAATACTTATCTCTATGAAGAGTACTCTCCTGACGAACAACGCCTCCTAAGAAAGCTTGCCCCCGTACACGGGTTCCTTAAACCGAACGCTTATCCGCGTCAGCCTCAGCCCTAATCCTCAACCCGCGCCTTGCGCGAACCATCGTGAAGCTCGATGCGGATAGTGTCGTCCTTTTTTAGGGCGGCGATAGACGTCATCACGCGCCCCGCACTATCATAGATCAGGCCATAGCCACGCCCCAACACGGCGCGAGGTGAAAGCGCCTCTAGCATCGCGCCCAGACGATCCAGTTTCTTTTCCGCCTGCAGCACGCGCTCACGCGCCAGCGCGTTCATCCGCTGCGTTATCGCCTCCAGCCTTTGCACGGCAAGATGAACGACATCACGTGGATGGCGCAAACGCCCGCCCGCCTCGGCCACACGAGCCTGCAGGCGGCGGTAATAACTGCCCCACGCTACCGTCAAACGATCGGCACGCTCATCAAGCCGCTGCATGAGGGGGCGCAGCGCCCGCATAGGATCGCCCAGCGCCCGCGCTAAAAGCTCCACAGAATCCTTGCGGGTGAGCAACGCGCGGCGCATCGCGCTGTGCAGTCGCAAACCCGCCGCGCCAAGGCTTTCCATCAACTCGGCGCGAACGGGGACGGCCTTTTCTGCTGCCGCCGTCGGCGTGGGCGCACGCAAATCGGCGGCGTAGTCCACCAGCGTCGTATCCGTTTCATGCCCGACAGCCGAGATCACGGGAATGCGGCTTTCCGCCACGGCGCGAACAACGACCTCTTCGTTGAACGGCATCAAATCTTCAAGCGAGCCGCCGCCCCGCGCCACAATCAGCACGTCGGGGCGAGGCGTCGCTCCGCCCTCCTCCAACGCGTTAAAGCCGCGAATGGCGGCGGCGATTTTCTCCGCCGCGCCTTCACCTTGAACGGGGACGGGCCACACCAACACGGGACGCGGAAAGCGCTCCTCTAGCCTATGCAAAATGTCGCGGATCACCGCGCCCGTGGGCGATGTCACAACGCCGATCACACGCGGCAGAAACGGCAGCTTCTTCTTACGGCTTTCATCAAACAAGCCTTCGGCGGCCAGCTTGACGCGCCGCTCCTCGAGCATTTTCAAAAGAGCGCCGACGCCCGCCAGCGCCATGCTCTCGACATTCATCTGGTATTTCGACTGCCCCGCATACGTCGTGAGCTTGCCCGTACAAACCACATCCATGCCCGTCGCAGGCTTCAGGCCAAGCTTGGCAACCTGCCCCTTCCAACACACCGCCGCCAGCACCGCATTATCATCCTTAAGGGACAGGTACAAATGGCCACTGGAGTGAAGCTTGCACTCGCCAATCTCACCGCGCACGCGCACATGGCCAAAGCCGTCCTCAACCATGCGTTTAAGCTGGCGTGATAGGTCAGAAACCGTCCATTCGGGCACATTGCGCCCTTCCCTTGGCGTATCGACAAGGGTTCGGGACAAAAGATCGTCTTCAGGGGCTTGCGTTGTCTTTTTAGGCATGGGAAAAGTGTACCGTTAGATTCAGGTAAAAGCGAGAGGGAAACTCTATGAAAGTCCTTGTTATTGGCTCTGGTGGCCGCGAACACGCCCTCTGTTGGGCTTTTGCTCAATCACCAATGTGCAGCAAACTTTTCTGCGCACCCGGCAATCCCGGAATCGAAAGCATCGCCACCTGCCTGCCCATCAAGGTCGAGCAAACCGCCGAGATTGTGGACGCCTGCAAAACTTTCGAGATCGACTTTGTGATGATTGGCCCCGAAATCCCGCTCGCGCTTGGCCTAGCCGATGCGCTTCGCGCCGAAGGCATCGTCTGCTTTGGCCCCAGCAAGGCTGCCGCGCAACTGGAAGCGTCCAAAGGCTTTATGAAGGATTTGTGCAAGAAAAACGGCATTCCCACCGCCGCCTATGAGCGCTTTAGCGATCCTGAAAAAGCCAAAGCCTATGTCAAGGCGCAAGGCGCGCCGATTGTGATCAAGGCTGACGGACTTGCGGCGGGCAAAGGCGTTACCCTCGCGCAAACGGTTGAGGAAGCCTGCGCGGCCATCGATGAAACGATGACGGGCGGCGCGTTCGGCGAGGCGGGAGCCGAGATCGTGGTCGAAGAGTTTATGACAGGTGAGGAAGCCAGCTTCTTTGCGCTATGCGATGGGAAAAACGCGCTCTACTTCGCCTCGGCGCAAGATCATAAGGCCGTATATGACGGCGACAAAGGCCCCAACACGGGCGGCATGGGCGCTTATTCTCCCGCCGCCATCATCGACGCCACCATGCAAGAGCGCGTGATGCGTGAAATTATTCTCCCCACCGTCAAAGGCATGGAAGACAACGGCACGCCCTTTACCGGCATTCTGTTTGCGGGGCTGATGATCACGACCACGGGGCCAAGGCTTATCGAATACAATTGCCGCTTTGGCGATCCCGAAACGCAAGCGATGCTGCCACGCCTGAAATCCGATTTGCTCGCCACGCTTTATGCGACGGCCAAAGGGATGCTGGATGCCATAGAGCTTCACTGGCACGATCGCGCCGCGCTGTGCGTCGTGATGGCCGCGAACGGTTATCCGGCGGCGTATGAAAAGGGAAGCGTGATAGGCGGCCTAGAGACCTCCAGCACGATGCAAGATGGCATCGTCTTTCACGCCGGAACCGCGAAGAACGAAGCGGGAGAAATAACAGCGAACGGCGGGCGCGTTCTGGGCGTCACGGGCTGGGCCGCCACGATCACCGAGGCGCAAAAGAAAGCCTATGAAACCGTGGACACAATCGACTGGCCACAAGGCTTCTGCCGCCGCGACATCGGCTGGCGCGCCGCGGCTAGGGAGAACTAAAATGAAAATCTTCGGCATTTGCGGGAGCCCACGACAAAACGGGAATTCGCAGTGGGCGCTTTCCAAACTTTTGGAGGCTTGCGAAAAGAACGGACATCAAACAAGCACCATCTTGTTAAGCACGGCCACGATAAAGCTGTGCGATGGCTCTCTGACCGAGGAGATCGGCAACAAGGATTTTGACGATGACATGCAAATCGTCAAAAAGGGTATGCTTGAGGCCGACGCCATCGTTTTTTGCAGCCCCACTTATTTTGATAATACAACGCCGCATCTGAAAAACCTGATTGACAGGACGGATCCTTTTTATGAAGAGCTGAAAGGCAAGGCGGCGCTTATCCTTGTTGTAGGACAAGCCAACGATGAGGGTTCGCGCACGGCAGTGGTTAACTACCTTAAGACCTATTGCGAGATTGCAGAGATGACCGTCAAAGGCGCAGCAGCGTTCCGCGCAGCGAACAAAGGTGATATTCAGAAGATAAGTGGCATTGACGACAAGCTCTCCGCACTCGCTCAATGTCTTGAAGTTTGAGTCCACGCACTTCTCTTTTTTGTTATCCCACTGAAAAGCGGGAATCCAGATGTGCCGCGACATCGGCTGGCGCGCCGCGGCGAGGGAGAAGAAATAAAGGGGGACAAAGAAAGAACGCGTTAAGCATAAACCATTATTAACCATCTTTTCTGCCTCAAGCTTCGTTGACAGAAGATATTGCTCGTTCTATTCCTACGCCTTCACATTCCCACAATTTCATTGGAGATCATTATGTATGATTTACAAGAGGAACATAACCCCACCAGATTGTCTTTAAGAAATTTTGAAAGTTTCTTGGAGTCCGTTGCTTATCGCGCATGGACAGGACCAAAGTTTCCACAACCCGACCATCGCATGACAACTGTTTTTGAAAACCTTGTCATGAACGCTCCCGATAATGAGCAAGCGCTAACAGCCGATGGCATTATTGTGCTTTCTACAATCGCCATTAAGGGTGGCTTTCCTTTTCGCGAAAGATTCTCAGAAGCCCTTGTTGATTCCGTTGGCCCCCATCATGCTGGTGCCACGCGTATGTGGAAAGATTGGTACAAGAAAGCTTTTACAATAGAAGACAATTTGCAAACTGATTTTATTTCTTGGTTTGATGTTCCCACGGATACCTTTTGGTCTCCTCAAGAAGAGCCACAGACGGTGGAAGGCAAAGTGAAGCTTGTAGAGCAGAAGCTTCCGGAATCTTCGCCTCTACGAAGCATTGTGACGAAGTCTCTAGCCATGATCCAAGCACAGCCTCGTTAAGGCGCGGGCGATAGCCACGCCACCTTAATTCGCCTTCCACTGGTTGCGAAACCATGTCATCTGCCGCTTGGCATAGTTGCGTGTGGCTTGCTGAGCCTTAGTGATAGCCTCATCCAATGACATCTCACCGCGCAGATGGGCGGCGAGTTCCGGCACACCCAAAATCTTCATGGCGGGAAGGCCCGCCTCAAGCCCTTGCGCCGCCAGCGCCCTCACCTCATTCAGAGCACCGCCTTCAACCATACGCAAAAAACGCGCATCGCACGCGGCATAAAGTGCGGCGCGGTCGGGCATCAGAGCGCGCCGATGAACCGTAAAATCTTTTTCAATGGAATGCGCCGCGCCCTCCTCCTGCCACTGCGCGAGCGTGCGCCCCGTATGAACGGCAACCTCATGGGCACGAATAAGACGCTGGCGATCATTGGGCGCGATCCGCGCCGCGCTTCCCTCATCACGCTCCGCTAACTTTGCGCGAAACGCATCGTGCCCGATGGCATCGTAAAGCGCCGTGACCTCTGCCCGCACGTCATCGGGAATGGAAGGAATAATGGCCAGCCCCCCCAGTAGCGCCGCAAAATACAAACCCGTCCCGCCAACAACGATGGGCGCGTGGCCATCATGCGCGGCCTGCACAAGGGCCTCTCGCGCCAATGTCAGCCACCGCCCCGCTGAGGAACGCTCAGCCGGATCAAACGCCTCAAACAGCTTATGCGGGATCTCGCGCTTTTCCGCCTCGCTGGGCTGCGCGGTCAGCAAGGGCAAGCCGCGATAGACCTGCATCGCATCAGCGTTAATGATCACGCCGCCCTTCGCCCGCGCCAGCTCAAGCGCGGCGGCCGTCTTGCCCGATGCCGTCGGCCCACCAATAAGGAAAAGGATCGGCTTGGTCACTTAATCCTTATCCTCTGAAGAAGGCGTAGCGTTTTCATCCAAGGCGCGTGCCATTTGCTCTGGCGACTCGCTGGGGGCAGACTCTTTCTTGTCTTCGCTTTTCTTAACTTGCGTTTCCATTTTGGGCAGCTTTTGGTTCTTTTTATCCTCAAGATCCGGCAAATGCCGCGCAATGGCCGCCGCTTTATGTTCCTTGCCATCCGTAGCCGCATTGGCAAACGCGCCCGCTTCGCTCCGCCCACCCGTGGCAGGGTTGTCGGCGCGAGCATAGGCTTTCGCCTGCGCTTGCGCCTTAGCCTCGGCGCGGTGATCCACTTTGTCTTGCAAAAGCGTCGGGAAATGCGCCGTCTGATCTTTGGGTGTAGCCCCCGACCTTGAGGGAGTCATGGCCGAAGACGAGGACGCTGGAGCTGCCGCATGCCCCGTCATATGAGACCACACGCCATGAACGCCCTGCATAAAGCCCGCTGGCCCCATAGGGTGCGGAGCCTGCGTTGAGGCATTCTCCGCTGCCCCATGGCTCCCGCCCGCCATCACAAGCGATTCCGGCATGATGCTTTGCGCGCCGACCCAATCGAACAGCTTGGCGGGGAAAGTCAACACCCCGCCAAAGGCAACATTCGAAAGCGCCAACACCAACGCCGCATAGGCCAAAGCCAATCCAGCACGTAAGAACCAGAAAATGTCGCTTGATGTGGCCGCAAGGGGCGAGAACCAGTCGAAGAAGACCACGTTCAGGAACGCGACGCCCATCACGAACAACGCCAGCCCTCCGGCAAACGCCAGCAAGAGCAAACAAGGCCGTATGAACAAACCCAACCACATCCAATAGGCTCGCCGTGCCAAAGGCCCGACGACGCCGTCTCCCGCCGGATACAAATGACCCAACGCGACAAGAGGCAAAAACAAAACAGCGCCCAGAACGGAAAGCCCCCACGCAACCACCGCCATGGTAAAGCGGAAGAATGGCCAGAGCGGAACCAGAAAAAGCAAACAAGCCCCCGCCAGCCAGAAAAGAAACGCCACAAAAGCCAGACTTAGTGCCGTTCCGATTGTCGCGGGTTCAGATAAGGCGGGACTTAACTGTCCCATCGCCCATGCGCCATAGGCCAGATAACGGCGGCCCGTTTCCGCAAGTCTTTGCAAAGGCTGTTTGAGATAGGCATCGCCCACCGCGATAGACTCCGACACGCCGAACGAAGTCGCCCCGATAGTCATCAAACGGCCAAAGGCCGATTGAGCCACCTCAGAATCCGTATAGGGACTCAACAAATCTCGCAAATCCTGTTGATCCGGTAAAATAGTTTGAGGGTCGTCCAGCTGCTCCCCGTAAAGCCATCCTCGCGCCTTTTTCATCGCCTCGCTCACACGATCAAAAAGCATCGCATAGCGATCAAGCTGTCCCGCAGAAAGAGAACGCAACGAGGTTTGCTCTCCCGCTGCCTTAACCCACGCGCTTTCCGTCAGAACCGAATGACCCAGCAACGGCGCTTTGACTTTGGGGAACGACCGTGCAGCAACCTCACCCAACGCCAATTGCTCACGCACCCGATCAAAAGGAAAGGCTCCCGCCATGATCCATCCAAGCGATGAGGGCGCCTCTGCCGCTTGGCTTTCTTTTTGAACCTGCGCCAGCTTGGCTTCAATCAGTTGGGTCTGCTCTTTGATAAAGCCCGCCAGATAGCCCTTCATCTCCGGTGGCGTGGTGGCTTGAGCGCCTGTCAGCAAAAATGTCGTGGCTACTTTGTCCGCCACGGCGCGACTTTGCAACGTCAAGCGTTCGGCAACGGTACGAGCCGCCTGTACCACCGTGTCGGCGTTTTGATTGTCGCGGCTTAAGCCCAGCTCATCCTGACCGGACGCCGCCGCAAAGCGATACGCGCCGCAAAGGGACTCTTCAGGGAAAAAAGCGTTCGTATAGTGCCATTGCTCATCCCGCAGTCTTTGAGCCGGAAGTTTATCCAAATCGAGCATATCCCCCGCCGCCGCAACGACAGGATCCGTTTGAAGAGAGGTATAGACATGATGATAAAGCCCGCGACAGATTTCCATCTCAACCGACGTCGCAACGACGCGCCCAACGTCAGGAAGATGGGGAGATAAGGGCGCAGAAAATTGATCGCCTAAATGATCCAAAGCGCCGCGCCACGCCTCGCTGGCCAAGGACGAGCCGCGCGTGGCCACGCTAACGATGATATTTTGCCCAACATTAAGCCCTCCACCGAGTGGAATAAGAAGGCCCATGCCGATGATAAAGCGTACGGGCATCCAAAGCTGATTCGTCCTCCGCCCCAACGGAACGCCCGTCTGGGCCGTTTCCGCGATCATGGTGACAACTTGCCATGCCAAAAGAAAGCCGCCGATGGTCAGCATGGAAAGGCCATAAATGCCCAAGGCCTCCCGCAGCGCGCCCGTCAAAGCGCGGAGCGCGTTAGCCCCCCCCGTCGTTTCGCCGTCACCATGGAATAGCAGGTTAAGCCAGCTTCCAGCCAAATCGGCGCCACCCGCCTGTGAAAGGGGAGAATCCTGAACGGCAGCCCATAGATCGCCGCTGCCTATGATCGCTAAAACGACCGTCAGCGGTAACAGAACCCCTCTTGCTCCGCGTTTATCCCAAGGCTTTTTCATCGTGTTCAGGCTCCATATGGCTGATCCACAAACGAGAATAAGGCCACGGCTTAAAAAAGCAATGAAAGAACCTATAATTGTTAACATTGTCGCCTGCCAAAAGGTTTGGTAAGGTTCCCCTCTCGTTTCAGGAAAAGGAGTTCCCCCATGGGACTAAGCATCTGGCATATTCTGGTCGTTCTTATCGTCGTTTTGGTCGTGTTCGGCGCGGGCAAGCTTCCCACCGTCATGGGCGATCTGGGCAAAGGCATCCGCAGCTTTAAGGCTGGCCTGAACGGCGAGGACAAAGGCAAGGGCGACAAAGACGACGATCAACCGCGCCTCCCTCCCTCGGCCTAAGCCCATGCTGGATGTCGCGTGGCCTGAAGTGCTTGTCGTCGGCGCGGTTGCCCTTGTGGCCATCGGCCCCAAAGACTTGCCCAAAGTCATGCACGCTCTGGGGACATGGGCAGCCAAGGCGCGGCGCGTCTTTCTGGCAATCCAGCATGATATCGAACGCCTTGGCTATGAAGCCGAAGAGCAAGAGCGCAAGCGATCCTCTGAAGACAAAACAAAACCGCCGGATACGGAATGACCCAAGATTTCTTCATTGATCCCCCCACCGAATCTGAAACATCATCGCTTTTAGCGCACGCGATAGAGTTTCGTCGGCGGCTTGTGCTTTCCATGCTGGCCATCCTTGTCGGCTTTATCGTGTGCTTTATTTTTGCACAGGAACTCTATGGTTTTCTTGTCAAACCTCTGGCCGATGTGACAGGCGGCGACGGCCACCGCATGATCTATACAGGGCTGACGGAGGCCTTTATCACCTATATTCGGTTGGCGCTGTGGGGCGGGTTCATTCTGGCGATCCCCGTGATCGCCGCACAGGTGTGGCTCTACGTCGCGCCGGGCCTTTATGCGTCCGAGAAAAAGGCCTTTCTGCCCTTTCTAATCGCCACGCCGTTGCTCTTTTTCCTTGGCGCCGCCATGGCCTATTACATTGTCTTTCCCGTAGCTTGGAAGTTTTTCCTAAGCTTTGAGGTTATAGGCGGAGCAGGCTCTCTCCCCATCCAGATGGAGGCGAGGGTCAGCGAATACCTGTCGCTGGCCATGACCATCATCTTCGCCTTTGGCCTGTCGTTTGAGATGCCCGTCGCGCTCATCTTGCTGGCCCACGCAGGCCTTGTCAGCGCTGCCAAGTTGGCCAGCTTTCGCCGATTCGCCATTGTCCTCATCTTTGTGGCGGCGGCGGTTTTGACCCCACCGGATGTCTTTTCGCAAATCGCCTTAGCGCTGCCTATGCTGCTGCTTTACGAGATTTCGATCCTAGGCGCGAGGTGGGTTGAAAAAAACCGTGGAACCTAAAGGAAACCTTGGGTAAGGTTAGAGTCTAAGACACTAATCAACACCCTGTTTTTATTTTAGGACACGCCTATGCACGACATTAAATGGATCCGCGAAGACCCCGCCGCTTTTGACGCCGCCCTTGCCCGTCGGAGCCTGCCTGCCGTCTCACCTCAAATTCTGAAACTGGACGGTGAGCGCCGCGCCGCACAAACCGCAACGCAGGAAGCACAAGCCAAACGCAACGACCTTTCCAAGCAAGTCGGCGAGATCAAACGCACAGGCGGCAACGCCGATGGGCTGATGCAGGAAGTCGCCAGCCTGAAAGACCGCATGGCGGAATTAGAAGTGCAGGAAAAAGAAATCGGCGCACAATTGGACGGTATCCTGTCAAGCCTGCCTAACCGTCCTGCGCCCGAAACGCCTGATGGCAAAGATGAAAGCGCCAATAAGGAAATCCGCCGCGTCGGCACGCCCGCAGGCCACAACGCGCCGCGCCAACATTTCGAACTCGGCGAAGCCTTAGGACAGATGGACTTCACAAATGCGGCCAAGCTTTCCGGCGCACGCTTTACGATCCTGTCAGGCGCTTTAGCAAAGCTGGAGCGCGCGATTGGCAACTTTATGCTGGATCTGCACACGGGCGAGTTTGGTTATACCGAAGTTTCGCCGCCCCTTATGGTGCGCGATGAAATCGCCTATGGCACGGCGCAGCTCCCCAAATTCGCGGACGATCTTTTCCGCACGACCACGGGGCTATGGCTTATCCCCACCGCCGAAGTGCCTCTCACCAACCTTGTGAACGGCGACATTTTAGAGCCTGAGCAACTACCCCTGCGCGTCACCGCCCGCACGCCGTGCTTCCGTTCGGAAGCCGGATCAGCGGGTAAAGACACACGCGGCATGCTGCGCCAGCACCAGTTTTATAAGGTTGAGTTGGTCAGCATCACGATGCCCGATCAATCAAAGGCCGAGCATGAACGCATGACGGAATGCGCGGAGACGGTTCTGAAACGGCTAGAGGTTCCTTTCCGCACCATCGTGCTTTGCACGGGCGATATGGGCTTTTCGGCGCAAAAAACCTATGACATCGAAGCGTGGCTTCCCGGACAAAACACCTACCGCGAAATCTCTAGCTGCTCGAACTGCGGCGATTTCCAAGCGCGGCGCATGAACGCTCGCTATCGCCCTACGGGTGAAAAAGGCACAGCCTTCGTCCATACGCTCAACGGCTCTGGCCTTGCCATCGGACGCTGCCTCATCGCGATCATGGAAAACTTCCAAAATCAGGACGGCTCCATCGCCATTCCCGCCACACTTCAGCCTTATATGGGCGGTATGGAAAAGATTGAGGTCACAGCAAAAATATGATGAAGCCAGCAACCCTTATCGCCGTTCTATTTCTTTCGACCACATTGGCGGGCTGTACGGCTTCGCGCCCGCCCAGCTACAACTTACCGGACTCAAATAGCCTTGTCGCAGGCGACACCTATACTGTCGGACGCAACGAAAATATCTATGCCATCGCGCAAAAAGAGGGCCTCAACATGCGCGATATTATCGCGCTTAATGAGCTAAAGCCGCCCTTCGCTTTGCACATGGGGCAAACCCTCACGCTTTCTTCTAGAGATAAGTACGCCGCGCCTAGGCCTATGGCCGCCCCGCTGGATTACATCGACAAAGGCCCCATGGCTCCGTCCTCAACGGGCTTGGCAGGCACGATTGGCGTAACCGCCATACCGCTGGAATCGATCTCTGAACCGCCGCCTGCCACTAAAGCTTTACCGCCAATCACGAACTACAACCAAACGCCTCAACCAATCGCGCAGGAAACGTCTTTAGCGCCTGAAAATGAAAGCTCCCCCGCTCCCATCGCGGCTGCGCCAGCGCCAGCCCCCTCTGCCGCCCTTACGGGAAAAACACCCTCTTTCGGCTGGCCAGTCCGCGGAACCGTCATCTCGGCCTTTGGCTCCAAGGGCAAGGGCCTCGACAATGACGGCATCAACATTGCCGCGCCCAAAGGCTCGCCCGTTAAGGCCGCCGAGGGCGGCATCGTCGCCTATGCTGGCAATGAAATGAAGGGATTCGGCAATCTTGTTCTGATCCGGCATGAGGGCGGCTGGGTCACGGCCTATGCCCACCTTGAGCGCCTCGTCGTCGCCCGTGATGCGGTTGTGGCCAAAGGCGACATGATCGGGACAGTCGGCACGTCAGGCGGCGTTTCCTCGCCCCAACTGCACTTTGAAGCGCGGCAAGAAGGCAAGCCCGTCGACCCAGAACTCGTTATTAAATAAGAAAAAGGGGAAAATTTCCCCTTTTTCTTTTGCCCTTCACCCGCTATATGTGGGGGGCGGCTCGTTAGGCTGTTTGGTGATTCTTTCCTTGTTATGGAGCTAGATTCCGATGGTATTAAAGATTTCCTCTTTTGCGCGTTTTTGTGCCCTTCTCCTTGTTGCCACCTTTATGGCGATGCCGTCCGCTATGGCACAAGAACCTGCCGCCAAAACAGCGCCAACCGAAGCAGCAGCGACTGAGCTTTCCCCCCAAGCCAAGTTCATTCAGTCCCTTGGCGACCGCGCCATCGCGATTTTGGCGAACAAAGCCTCCTCTCCTGAAGAACGCAACACCCAGTTCCGCAACATGCTGCGCGAGACGTTTGACCTGCCCACCATCGCCCGCTTCGTCCTTGGCCGCAACAGCTGGGCAACCGCCACGCCGGAACAGCAAAAAGAGTACATGGATCTGTTTGAAACTTTGGTTGTCAAAACCTATTCCGACCGCTTTGCCCTGTACACGGGCGAAGGCTTTAAAGTCCGTTCTTCCGTTCCAGAAGGCGACAAGGACGTTATCGTCACCAGCGATATTACGCATCCTGATGGCTCGGCCCCCACCACCGTCACATGGCGTGTGCGCGAAAGAGACGGCAAGATGGGAATCCTTGACGTCGTGGTCGAAGGCGTGAGCATGAGCGTCACGCAACGCCAAGAGTATTCCTCAGTTATTCAGCGTAACGGCGGCGATATCAGCGCTTTGCTTGCCTTGATGCGCGAGCGCGTCGGAGCAGCAACACCCGCTAAAGAAGAAAAAAAGGGATAATAGAGAGAGATTAGAGTTTAGAGAGCAGAGCTCAGGGAAGCGTCCCCCTTTCTTTTTTTGCCACGGCTTAATCAAAGAAAAACCAATGGCGATGAAAGTGAATACGAGTTATACCAATCCCCCTATGAACTGACACGCAAAAACAACAAGAAAAACGGGATCCCCGCTTTCGCGGGGATGACGCTAAAGGGGAATATCGCTATAAAAACACCGTCATTCCCGCGAAAGCGGGAATCCCGTTTGTTTTTTCTCT